>NZ_JAYSFE010000054.1:24124-30771 GCF_041913585.1 Allostella sp. | reverse complement strand
CGGCAATGGCGCCGGGCAGGAAGTCGGCGACGGTATCCTGGTCGAGATCCTCGACAGAGTCGGCGCCGATCAGGTCACCGCCGGGCCCGCCATGGATCAGATCGGTCCCGAGGCCCGGTACCAGCGTATCCCGACCCTCGTCACCCCACAGCGTGTCGTTGCCGAGTTCCCCCAGGAAGTAGTCGTTTCCAGCGCCGCCATAGAGCAGGTCGGCATCGGCGCCGCCGCGCAGCTGGTCGGCCCCACTTTCGCCATTCAGCGTGTCGAGGCCGTTGCCCCCATGGATCGACTCGTCGTCACCGCTGCCGAAGATCCCGTCGTTGCCGTTGCCGCCGAAGAAATCATCGTCGCGGTCGGTGTCGCCCGTCAGCGTCACCCGGTCGTCGCCGGCCAGCGCGTCCGACACGTTGCCGTACAGATCGAGGTCGATCGCGCCGAGATCGATGGAGTCCGGGTCGTTGGTGAACAGCGGGATAGCGATGGTGAAGCGGGTGACGCCCTCGACGACGGCGCGCTGCCAGTCGACGCCGGTCGCGCCGGCGATCGTGATGTCGCCGTCGCCGTCGCCGTCGAGGTCGAGCCCGTCGTCGACGGCCGTGAAGACGGAGCGCGCATCGCCGCCGAACACGGTCTCGACGACGATCGCATCGAGATCGCCGCCGGCCGCCATGTCGAAGTCGAAGACCGTGTCGCCAGTCAGCTCGGCAAGCGAACCGCGGACGCTGTCGCTGCCCGAGCCGGCATGGATGTCGTCGCTGCCGTTGCCGCCAGCCAGCACGTCGTCGCCGTCGCCGCCATCGATCGTGTCGGCGCCCTCGGCGCCGAGGATGGTCTCGTCGTCGTCGCCGCCCCAGATCGCGTCGTCGCCGTTGCCGCCGGTGAAGCTGTCGTCCTGGGCGGACGCCCCGCTCAACGTCACCCGGTCGTCGCCACCGAGCGCGTCGCTGACGTTCTCGTAGTCCGCGAGGTCGAGCGTCGAGAGGTCGACGGTGTCGGCATTCTCCGTGAATGGATCGCTGCGGATGAAGAAATGCGTGGCGCCGCCGACCACCCTGCGCTCCCACTCCGCGCCGCTCGCACCGACGATCGTCACGTCGCCGATGCTGTCGCCATCGAGGTCGAGCGTCGTGCCGGAGGTGACGAAGACGGACCGGGTGTCGCCGCCGAACACGGTCTCGAGGACGATGACGTCGGCATCGCCGCCGGGCGCGGTGTCGAAGTCGAACGCGGTGTCGCCGCTCAGTTCCGCGAAGGTGCCGAAGATCGTGTCGCTGCCGCTCTCGCCATAGAGCAGGTCGTTGTTGCTGCCGCCGCCGAGGCGATCGCTGCCGTTGCCGCCGAAGAGCTGGTCGTTGCCCTGGCCGCCGTAGAGAAGGTCGTCGCCCTCGTCGCCGCTCCCGGTGTCGGCGCCGTTGCCGCCATATCCGGTGTCGGCCCCGCTGCCGCCGAAGAAGCGATCGTTCCGCTCGCTGCCATAGAGCAGATCGTTGTCGCCTTCGCCGTAGAGAAAGTCGTTGCCGTTGCCGCCGAACAGCTGATCGTTGCCGTTGCCGCCGAAGAGGTAGTCGATGGCGTTCGTGCGGTCGCCGCTGACCCCGCTGCCATACAGGAGATCGTTGCCGTCCTCGCCAAGGAGCGTGTCGCTGGCTTGGCCCCCGTACAGCAGATCGTTGCCGTTGCCGCCCGAGAGGTAGTCGGTGCTGTCGTCGCCGAACGCGGTGTCGTCCCCGGCCTCGCCGTAGATCCGGTCGATGCCCTGGCCGCCATAGAGCAGGTCGTCGCCGTTGCCGCCGGACTGGCTGTCGGCGCCGCTGCCGCCGAAGATCGAGTCGGCCCCATCGCCTCCGAAGGCCTGATTGGCGCCGCTGCCGGCATTGATGACGTCGGCCCCGGCGGCACCGTCGATGGTGTCGTCGCCGTTGCCGCCGAGAATGGATTCGTCGTCATCGCTGCCGAGTATGAGGTCGTTGCCGCTGCCTCCCGAGAAGGTGTCGTCGCGATCCGATGCGCTCGTCAGCGTCACCCGGTCGTCGCCGCCCAGCGCATCCGACACGGTGCCGTAGATGCCGGGCTGGACCGAGCCGAGATCGACCGTGTCCGCATTCTCGGTGAACAGCGGGTCGGCGACTGCAAAGCGGGTGACGCCCTCGATGACGGAACGCTGCCAGCCGACGCCGTTCGCGCCGGTGATCCAGATGTCGGCGTCGCCGTCGCCGTCGAGGTCGAGCGTATCGCCTGTCGCAATGAAGACCTGGCGGGTGTCGGCACCGAGCACGGTCTCGAGCACGATGGCGTCCAGCTCTCCGCCGTCCGCCGTGTCGAAGTCGAGCAGGGTGTCGTCGGAGAGGTCCGCAAGCGAGCCCCGGACGGTGTCGCTGCCGGACCCCAGGAGAACCGCGTCGGCCTGGCCGCCGGCGAACACGAGGTCGTTGCCGCCGGCGCCGAGGATGGTGTCGTACCCGTCGCCGCCGAAGAGGGTGTCGTCGCCGTCTTCGCCATAGAGGAGATCGTCGCCCGTGCCCGCGTCGGCGAGGTCGGCGCCGTTGGCGCCGAAGATCGTGTCGTGATCGCCGTCGCCGAAGAGCGCGTCGTTGCCTTCGCCGCCATAGACGAGGTCGCTGCCATTGCCGCCGTAGGCAAGGCCGGGGGCCGAGATCGTATCCGCGCCGTCGTCGCCGAAGATGGATCCTTTGCCGCTCAGGACGTCGTTGCCGGCACCCCCGTAGAACAGGTCGGCGACGTCACCGTCCGTGATGCTGTCGTCGCCCCCGTCACCGAACAGCGTGTCGGCGCCGGCGCCGCCGTCGATCGTGTCGGCGTCCGCGCCGCCATAGGCGAGGTCGTTGCCGTTGGATGCGACGATGGAGTCCGCGCCGTTGCCGCCGCGGTACAGCTCGTCGCCATAGGCGCCGACGAGATAGTCGTTGCCGTCGCCGCCGTCGAGCGTGTGCCGAGCCGAGCTGAAGAGCTTCGAGGCCAGGGTATCGTCGTCGCCGCCGCCGTACAGCGAATCAATGCCGTCGTCGCCATAGAGGAGATCGTTGCCGTTTCCGCCATCGATCGTGTCGTCGCCCTCGCCACCATGAAGGCGATCGTCGCCATCGTCGCCGAAGAGCGTGTCGTTGCCGGAGTAGATAAAGCCGTCGGCATCCTCGTCGCCGAAGATCGTGTCCCCGTCCGCGCCGCCATAGATCAGATCGTTGAAGCCGCCGCCCAGGATGTGGTCCGCGCCGTCGTCGCCGAAGATCGTATCGTCGCCGCCGATGAGCGAGACGCCGTCGCCGAACAGGCTGTCGTCGCCGATGCCGCCATAGACGAGATCCGTGTCCTCGCCGGCGATGATCGTGTCGTTGCCATTCTCGCCGTAGATGGTGTCGGCGCCGGGGCTGCTGTCGGCCGGGAAATGGTCGTTGCCGGAACCGAGTGAAAATACGGCCATCGCGTCCCCCCAGACACGGCCGGGCCGGCGGCCGAGACGACCGCCGCCGATCCCGCGACCTGATCACTTTTGTCGCAGTCCGGGCACGCGTCAATCGGCAGGAACATGAACGCCGACGCGCGCACCGGTTTTGGGGCGGTCTACACGACGTAGATCAGGATCGACCCGTCGCCGGCGAGCATGGTGTCGGTGTGCATGCCGTCCGCCAGATCCTCGAACAGGATCTCGCCGCCGCCGACCTTGCTGAGCGACAGGACGCCGTCGAGGATGGCGACGCTGTCGAGCAGCTTGCCGTATTTCGACGCCAGCCCGGTCAGTGCGATGACGTCCGACGTCGCGTCCTTGCCGGTGTCGAAGCCGGCGATGGTGTCGCCGGAGAGGAAGGCGACCGAGCCGAGGACGGTGTCGCGCGCCGCCGTCTCCTCGCCGAGGTCGATGCGGTCGCCGTCGGCATCGCCGAAGATGCGGTCGCCGCCGTCGCCGGCCGTGATGGTGTCGCCGCCGGTCCCGCCATAGAGCGTGTCGGCGCCGGCGCCGCCTTCGATCGCGTCGGCCCCCGCGCCGCCCTCGATACGATCCCCGCCTTCGCCGCCGGCGAGGGAGTCGCTGCCGCTCTCGCCATAGAGCGTGTCGTTGCCGTTGCCGCCCGAGAGCGCGTCGTTGCCGTTGCCGCCCCACAGCGCGTCGGCGTCGTTGCCGCCGTCGCCGACGTCGTTGCCGTTGCCGCCCTTGACCGTGTCCTTGCCGTCGCCGCCGAAGACGGTGTCGTCGCCGTTCTTGCCGTCGACCGAGTTCGACTTGCCGTCGGCGACCACGAGGTCGGGGCCGTTGCCGGTCGTCGCCGTCGAACCGATGCGGATCGTGGTCTCGCCGCCGGCGAACTCGGCGTCGATCACGCCGGAGAGCGCGAGCGACCCGAAGGTCAGCATCATCGCGTTGCCGTCGCCGAAATCGAGCAGCCCGCCCACCAGCGAATCGCCGTCGAGGCCGCTGTAGTCGCCCGTGACCACGATTGCGTCGGAGTCCGTGATCGTGCCCGGGACGAAGTCGGCGACCGTGTCCTGGTCGTGGTCCGGGGCACCGCCCGTGAAGACGTCGCCGCCGCTCCCGCCATGGACGAGGTCGCCACCGGTGCCGGTGGCGATCGTGTCGCGGCCGTCGCCGCCGAAGATCGTGTCGTTGCCGTCGCCACCGGCGAGGGCGTCATTGCCGCCGGCGCCGGAAAGGCGGTCGTCGCCGTCGTCGCCGACGATCCCGTCGTCCCCGCCGGCACCGTCGATCGTGTCGTGGCCGTTGCCGCCGAAGATCGTCTCCTCGTCGCCGCTGCCGAGGATGCGGTCGTCGCCCTCGCCGCCGGTGAAGGTGTCGTCGCGCGCGGAACTGCCGGTCAGCGACACCCGGTCGTCGCCCTCGAAGGCATCGGTCACGTAGGCGTAGATGTCGAGGTCGACGGTATCGAGGTCGACCGTGTCGGGCCCTTCCGTGAAGACGCTCTCGGCGATGAGGAAGTGGGTGCGGCCGCCGATCACGGTCCGGAACCACTCGGCGCCGGTCGCCCCGACGATCGAGACGTCGCCGTTGCCGTCGCCGTCGAGGTCGAGGAGGTCGGTGGCCGTATCGAAGATCGAGCGCGTGTCGGAGCCGAACACGGTCTCGACGACGACGCGGTCGCGGTCGGTCCCGCTGCCGCCGGAATTGTCGAAACCGTCGAGCGTGTCGCCGGTCAGGTCGGCGAAGGACCCGATGGCCGTGTCCGAGCCGTCGCCGAGCAGCAGCAGGTCGTTGCCGTTGCCGCCGCCGACGCGGTCGTCGCCCGTCTCGCCGAGGACCGTATCGTCGAAGTCGCCGCCGTCGAGCAGGTCGTTGCCGTCGCCACCATAGACGAGGTCGTTGCCGGTGCCGCCCCAGACCTCGTCGGCGCCGTTGCCGCCGAAGATCGTGTCGAGGTTGGCGTCGCCGTAGATCAGGTCGGCATCGTCCTCGCCGTAGAGCAGGTCGTTGTTGCTGCCGCCGGAGAGCGTGTCGCCGCCCTGGCCGCCGAACAGGGTGTCGTTGCTGCCGGAGCCGGACAGGCTGTCGTCGCCGTTGCCGCCGTAGAGCAGGTCGGTACCGCCTTCGCCGAACAGCGTGTCGGCATCGTCGCCGCCATCGAGCCGGTCGCTGCCGTTGCCGCCATAGACGAGGTCGGCGCCGGCCCCGGCCTCGACGGTGTCGGCCGACTGGCCGCCATAGACGAGGTCGGCGCCGTTGCCGCCGTACATGAGGCCGGGGGCGTTCTCGCCAAGCAACGTGTCGTTGCCGTCGCCGCCGTCGAGCGTGTCGCCGGATTCACCGCCGTAGAGGAGGTCGTTGCCATTGCCGCCGAAGACTTGGTCGGAACCGTTGTCCGCGAGGATCGTGTCGTTGCCGCCGCCGCCCGACAGCGTCTCGCTGGCCGAGTTCCCATAGACGAGGTCGTCGCCGTCGTCGCCATAGACGAGGTCCGGGGCGCTCTTGGTGAACAGCGTGTCGTTGCCGTTGCCGCCCCACAGCGTGTCGCTCGCGCTCGAGCCGTAGACGAGGTCGGCATCGTCGTCGCCATAGAACAGCACGTTGGCGCCGTTGGCGTAGAGCGTGTCGTTGCCCTGGCCGCCGAACATCGTGGCGTTGTCGTTGTCTTCGACGAGATAGTCGTTGCCGTCGTCGCCATAGACCAGGTCCGCCTGCGAGCCGCCGCGCAGCGTATCGGCGCCATTGCCGCCACGGATCGTGTCGCTCTCGGAATCACCGACCAGGCTGTCGTCGCCGTTGCCGCCATAGATCAGGTCGGAGCCCTGGCCGCCCGCCGCCGTGTCGTCGCCGTCCTCGCCGGAGAGGGTGTCCGCGTCGTTGCCGCCGTCCAGGCTGTCGTTGCCGTTGCCGCCGTAGAACAGGTCGTTGCCGAGGCCGCCGCTCAGGACATCGTTGCCGTCCTCGCCGAAGGCCGTGTCCATGCCGCTGAGCGAATTGTCGTCGCCGCCGGCGTTGATGCGGTCGTTGCCCTGACCGCCATAGGCGAGGTCGCTGCCGGTACCGCCGTCGATGGTGTCGTCGTCGTCGCCGGCGAACAGCGAATCGTCGCCGTTGCCGCCGTTGACGCTGTCGCTGCCCTGGCCGCCATAGGCGAGATCGTTGCCGAGGGTGCCGCGGAGCGTGTCGTTCCCGATCTCGCCGAAGAGCGTGTCGTCGC
>NZ_JAYSFE010000054.1:0-24024 GCF_041913585.1 Allostella sp. | reverse complement strand
TCGCCGAAGAGGCTGTCGTCCTCGGTGCCGCCATAGATCAGATCGTCGTCGGAGCCGGCCTCGATCGTGTCGGCGCCGCCCTCGCCGAAGATCGTGTCCGCGCCGGTGCTGCTGTCGGCGCCGAAGAACTGCGGCCCCGCCCCAAGATTGAACTGCGCCATGTCGCCCCCCGGCGTGTCGATCGCCGGCGGCGCCACTGCGACGCACCAGCACACTGTCGCGCGGGATAGTTGAGCCGATCGGCGAGGGCGTCAATCACCACTTCGCGGATCGGCGCAAATTCTCAGGCGACCCGGGCCCCGTAGTAGAGGGTGACCGTGTGCCGGGCCTCGGCGAAGAAGAGCCAGCGTTCGACGAGCACGCCGGCGATGGCCGCCGGGGCGGCCAGCAGGGCCGCCAGGGCGCCGGCCGGGCCCGGGATCAGCAGGGCGATCAGTGTCAGCAGCAGCGGCAACACGAAGCCGGCGAGCAGCGCGATCCGGCGCAGGGCGGTGGCGTGCTTGCGGGCGATGCGGAAGCCCATCTCCTCGAGCAGGTAGTTCTCGGACGTGTGCGGCGCCTCCAGCAACCGCACCTTGCCGATGCGGCCGAGGCCGGTCGCACTCTCGGGCGTGCTGGCGGCGGCCGAGCCGTCGATGAAGCGCCAGTAGCCGAGCTTCAGCAGCAGCGCCGTGAGCGTCGCGACGATGGCGATGCCGGCGACGATGTCGGACGGCCAGCCGAACAGACGGCAGACGAGGTGCAGCCAGACCGCCCCGGTCATCGCCGCCATGGCGAGGTAGTTCGGCGCGACCCAGCCATTGTTCCAGCGCTGCACGGGCTTGAGCGACGCGTAGATCATGGCCGTGCTGTAGACGGTGACGGTGGCGCCGATCGCCGACAGCACGCCCCATACCGGCGACACCGCGCCGCCCAGCACCCAGAGCGCGGCGAAGAGGCCGGCCGGGACGAAGGTCAGGACGGCGAGCAGCCCCTCGCGCGAGAGCCAGGAACTGCGCCATTGCGACAAGGCCCGCCAGGCCCGCTCGGGATGGCCGAGATGGAGCGTCGAGGACGCGAGGCCGCCGGCGATGGCGGCCAGCGCCAGCGCCGTCGCCGCGAGGCCGAAGCCGCTGCCGGTCGGCAGGAAGCCGAGCGGCGCCAGGATGCCGACGAGCGCCAGCAGGCCGTAGCCGGCGCCGGACGCCGTCGTGAAGACGATGACGGAAAGGGCGGGATGCACGGGCAGGGGCGCCTATCGCGAGAGGATGCGGTCGATCCAATGGAGGAAGCCGCCGGGCTGCGCCTTGACGACGGGGGCGAGCTCGGCTGCGGCACCGGTCGTGCCGGCCGCGGTGCGCGCGCCGCGCGGCGGCAGGTACTTGTTGACCGGCTTGTATCCCAGCTCCGGCAACAGGTCGTAGCCGCCGCGCTCGCGCACGATGGTCGAGACCTTGCTGTCCGGGTCGCCGAGGTCGCCGAAATGCCGGGCCGAGGCCGGGCAGGTCGAGACGCAGGCGGGGACGCGCTCCTCCTGCTGCAGGTTCTCGTTGTAGATGCGGTCGATGCAGAGCGTGCATTTCTTCATCACGCCCTGGTCCCAGTCGTATTCGCGCGCGCCGTAGGGGCAGGCCCACGAGCACAGCTTGCAGCCGATGCAGAGATCCTCGTTGACGAGGACGATCCCGTCCTCGCTGCGCTTGTAGGAGGCGCCGGTCGGGCAGACCTCGACGCAGGCCGGCGTCTCGCAATGCAGGCAGGATTTCGGGAAGTGGACGGTGCGGCCGGCCGCGCCGTCGCCCGCCTCGAAGCTGTGGATGCGGTTGAACCAGACGCCGGCCGGGTCGCTGCCGTAGGGATCGCGGTCGGTCAGCGGTGCGGCGTGCCCACCGGTGTTCCATTCCTTGCAGTTGACCGCGCAGGCATGGCAGCCGACGCAGATGTCGAGGTCGATGACGAGCCCGAGCTTGCGCGTACCGGGCTGGGGCAGGCTGGTCATCGGCCGGCCCTCCGGCGGCGGAAGAGGCTGCCGAAGCGGTTCATCGTCGGCGCCTCGGCCATGCCGGGCGGCTTCGGCAGGGTCGGGAAGGCGGGTTCGGTCGCCGGCACCGGCACTGCCGCCTTCTCGACCCGCACCCGGAGGTCGTACCACGCCGCCTGGCCGGTGACCGGGTCGGCGTTGGCGTAGCGCAGCCCGTCCTCCTCCGGCGGCAGCAGCTCCGAGATGACATGGTTGAGGAGGAAACCCTTGCGGCTCTCGGCCGCGTCGGGCGCGAGGTTCCAGGTGCCCGACCGCTTGCCGATCGCGTTCCAGGTCCAGACGGTGCCGGGTTCGACGCCCTCCATCAGCTTCGCCTGCACGGTGATGCGGCCATGATGGCTCGTCACCGTGACCCAGTCGTCGTCGGCGATGCCGAGGCCCTCGGCCGTGACCCGGTTCATGTGCAGGCGGTTGCGGCCGTGGATCTGCCGCAACCAGGCGTTCATCGATCCCCAGGAGTGGTACATCGCGGCCGGCCGCTGGGTGACGGCATGCAGCGGGAACTCCGCCGGGTCGATCGCGGCGTGCTCGAACGGTGCATACCAGATCGGTAGCGGGTCGAAATGCCGACGCACGCGCTCGCGATGGCGCTCGGGCGGCTGCACCGTGCCGTGGCCCTCGGCGGCGAGACGGAAGCGCTGCAGCACCTCTGAATAGAGCTGCAGCACGATGGGATTGGCGGCGCCGATGAAGCCGAAGCGTGCGGCCTTCTCCAGGTAGGCCTTGTTGGCGTGCTTGTAGTAGCGTTCCTCGGGCGCGAACTCGTGGCGCCAGAAGCACTGGTTGGCGATGTAGGCCTCGACCTGCTTCGGGTTGGGCGCGCCGCGGCCCTCGGTCTCGCCGTTCTCGCCGCGCCAGCCGGCCAGCATCCCGATCCCGGGCGCGCGCTCGTGGTTGGCGAGGTAGTCCGGGTAGAGGCCGGGATAGCGCGGGCTGCCGTCCGGCTTCACCAGCCCGGGCAGTCCGAGGCGGGCGCCGAGTTCGATCAGCACGTTCTGGAACGGACGGACGTCGCGGTCGGGTTCGACCACCGGCTGGCGGATCGCGTCCGCCGCGCCGTCGGCGTCGCAGATCGGGCGGTCGAGCAGCGAGATGCAGTCGTGACGCTCGAGGTAGGTCGTGTCCGGCAGGATCAGGTCGGCATAGGCGACCATCTCCGACGCATAGGCATCCGAGTAGATGATCCGCGGGATCTTGTACTCGCCCGTCTCCGGGTTCCTGTCGGTCAGCATGGCGATCGTGCCGGGCACGTTCATCGCCGAGTTCCAGCTCATGTTCGCCATGAACATGAAGAGGGTGTCGATCGGGTAGGGGTCACCCTTCCAGGCGTTGGTGATGACCATGTGCATCATCCCGTGGGCGGCCATCGGCGCCTCCCACGAGTAGGCCTTGTCGATACGTGCGGGCGTGCCGTCGGCCTCGACCAGCAGGTCCTCCGGCCCGGTGACGAAGCCGAGCGGCGGCCCCGCCATCGGCTTGCCGGGCTCGATCGTGCCGGGCTTGCCGGCGGGCTTGATCGGCGGCGGGCAGGGGCGGGGGAATGGCGGCTTGTAGCGGAACCCGCCGGGGGTATCGATGCTGCCCAGCAGCATCTGCAGCAGGTGGATGGCGCGGCAGGTGTGGAAGCCGTTCGAGTGCGCCGAGATGCCGCGCATGGCGTGCATCGCCACCGGCCGGCCGACCATGCGCTCGTGGCGGCGTCCGGCCCAGTCGGTCCACGGCTGCTCGATCACCACCTCCTCCTCAAAGGCGGCATGGGCGAGTTCGGCCGCGATCCGGCGGATGGTGGGGGCCGGCACGCCGCAGCGGTCGGCGACGGCGTCGGGCGCGTACTCGGGCACGAGGTAGCGTTCGGCCAGGAGCTGGAAGGCCGGCACCGCCTCCCGGCCGTCTGGCAGCGTGCGCTGGCCGACCATGGCGGGCGAGACGTCGGCCGACATGGCGTCGGCGACGCCGTCGCGGGTGCGGTCCCAGCACAGCGGCTTGCCCTCGCCGTCGCGGGCGAAGAGCCCGTCCTCGGCGGTGCCGGGTGCGCGGATCACCAGCCAGTGGGCGTTGGTGTAGCGGGCGAGGTAGTCGAGGTCGACCCGGTCCGCCCGCAGCAGCTCGTGGATCAGCGCCAGGACGAAGAGCCCGTCGGTGCCGGGCCGGATGCCGACCCACTCGTCGGCGATCGCCGAGTAGCCGGTGCGCACCGGATTGACCGAGACGAACTTGGCGCCACGCCCCTTGAGGTGCCCGAGCCCGATCTTGATCGGGTTGGAATCATGGTCCTCGGCGACGCCGAACATCAGGAAGTAGCGGGTGTGGTGCCAGTCCGGTTCGCCGAACTCCCAGAACGAGCCGCCGATCGTATAGAGCCCAGCCGCCGCCATGTTGACCGAGCAGAAGCCGCCGTGGGCGGCATAGTTGGGCGTGCCGAACTGGCTCGCCCACCAGCCGGTCAGCGCCTGGCTCTGGTCGCGGCCGGTGAAGAAGGCCAGCCGCCGCGGATCGCTGCGGCGGATGTCGCCGAGCCAGGTCTCGGCCAGCGCCATCGCCTCGTCCCAGGAAATCGCCTTGAACTCGCCCGACCCGCGCTCGCCGACGCGCAGCAGCGGCTGCGACAGGCGTGCCGGCGCGTACTGCGTCATGATCCCGGCCGAGCCCTTGGCGCACAGGACGCCGCGGTTCACGGGATGGTTGCGGTTGCCCTCGATGTAGCGGACCGCCCCGTCCTTCAGGTGGACCTTGATGCCGCAGCGGCAGGCGCACATGTAGCAGGTGGTATACTTCACCTCGTCCGAGACGGTGGGGGAGAGGTCGACCTCCTCCTTCACCGTGCGGAACATGTCCTGGATACTCATCACTCGGTCCGGGTCGCGGGCGGGGCCGCGATCTTAGCGGATTCGCCCGGGCAACCAACTGCAACCGAATCGCAACCGTCGGGCGCCGCGATGCCACTCACTCCCACCGCGATCTGCTTCGCCGCCTCGGCCGGGACGCTGGCCGTCGGCCTGTGGCACGACCGGCGCCCGTGGCGGCCGGGCAAGGCCAACCCGTTCTGGCTCATGTTCGGCGGACTGACCGGCTGCCTCGTCTTCGGCATCCACCTCTTCAACCTGCTCGCCCGCTGATCGGAGCCAACCGCCCATGGACGTCCAGGAACTCGACACCTCCGGCCTCAAGTGCCCCCTGCCGGTACTGAAGGCACGCCGCGCGCTGGCCCGGACGCCGCCCGGCGGACTGCTGCGCGTGCTCGCGACGGATCCGGGCGCGCTCAAGGACTTCGAGGTGATGTGCGCCCAGGCCGGCCTGACGCTGGAGCGCTGGAGCGAGGCGGAAGGGACCTGGACGATCGATCTGCGCAAGCCGGCATAGGGCGCGGCGCCGATCACTTCGCCAGCTTGACCTCGTCGTAGTAGGCCTCGGCGCCCGGGTGGAACGGGATCGCCACGCCCTGTCGCGCCGACTGGAGCTGGATGTTGCGGGCCTCGGGATGGCCCGCGTCGAAGAGACGGCGCGCGCTCGGATGCCACAGCGCCTTGGTGATGGCGTGGACCAGTTGGTCCGGCAGTTCCGCGTCGACGACGAAGAGCGCCGACACGCTGACGGTCGCGACCGCCGGCACGCCCTCGTAGGTCCCCTCGGGGATGGTCGTGTCGACGAAGAAGGGCCCGGTCGCGCGCAGTAGGTTGGCCGGCGGCGGCACCACCGGCAGCAGCCGGATCGGCGTCCGCCGGGCCAGTTCCTCGATCGCCGAAACCGGGTAGCCGGCGATGAAGAAGAAGGCATCCAGGCTGCCGTCGCGGAGCGCGTCGGCGGCGGCACCGGTGCGCAGGAAGCGCGGTTCGATGTCCTTCTCCTGGACGCCGTGGGCGGCGAGCACCAGCCGGGCGTCGACCCGCGTGCCGGAGAATTCCTCGCCGAGGCCGACGCGCTTGCCCTTGAGGTCGTCGATCGCCTCGATCCGGTCGTCGCGCCGGATGACGACATGCACCGGCTCGCGGAAGAGAGACGCGACCGCGCGCAGCGAGGTCATCGCCCCCTTGGCCTCGTAGAGCCCCGTGCCCTTGAAGGCCCAGTGCGCGATGTCGGCCTGGCAGAGCGCGGCCTCGACCCGCTTGGCCTGCATCAGCGCCAGGTTCTCGACCGAGCCCTGGGTCGACTGGGCGACCGCGATCAGCCCCGGCACGCCGCAGCTTCCGCCCTTGTCGCAGGGCCGGGACCCGGGCGGATTGCTGATCGCGGAGGCCAGCATGCGGCCGATCGGGAAGTAGGTGCCGCCGGCACCGCCGGTGCCGATCCGGAAGAACCGGACCGGGCCGGCGCGATCGACCTCGGGCGCCTGGGCGCCGGCCGATCGGGCGACCAGCGCCGCTGCCGCCCCGGCGAGCCCGCCCATGAACGCGCGACGGCAGAGCCGTCGTCGCGGCTGCGCATCATGGGTCGGTTCCGCCATCGCTCCTCATCTCCGGATCTCGCGGCACAGTAGCGGCCGGACACCGTCACGACCAATCAACGAATTGCGAACGTTCGCTATTCCGGGACGTTCCTCGACCGACGAACGTCCCGGTCCGCGGTCCGCCGGATCACACGCGCTCGATCACCATGGCGATCCCCTGGCCGACGCCGATGCACATCGTGCAGAGCGCCCGGCGCCCGCCCGTCTCCCGCAGCTGGTAGGTCGCGGTGGCGACCAGCCGCGCGCCGCTGGCGCCCAGCGGATGACCGAGCGCGATGGCGCCGCCGTTCGGGTTGACCCGCGGGTCGTCGTCGGCGAGGCCGAGTTGCCGGGTGACGGCGAGCGCCTGGGCCGCGAACGCCTCGTTGAGCTCGATGACGTCGAGCTGGCCGACCCCGAGGCCGAGGCGGTCGAGCACCTTGCGGGCGGCCGGCACCGGGCCGATGCCCATGACGCGCGGCGCGACGCCGGCGCTGCCGCCGGTGACGATGCGGGCGATCGGCGTCAGCCCGTGGCGCCGGGCGGCGGCCTCCGAGGCGACGATGAGGGCGGCCGCGCCGTCGTTCACGCCAGACGCGTTGCCGGCGGTGACGGTGCCACCGGCGCGGAAGGGCGCCTTCAGCTTCGCCAGGCCCTCGAGCGTGGTGTCGCCGCGCGGGTGCTCGTCGGTGTCGACCACCGTCGGCGGCCCCTTGCGCTGGGCGATGGTCACCGGGACGATCTCCTTGGCGAGGCGGCCCGACGTCTGCGCGGCCACTGCCTTCTGCTGGCTGCGCAGCGCGAAGGCATCCTGGTCGGCACGCGCGATCTGGAACTCCTCGGCCACGTTCTCGGCCGTCTCCGGCATGGAATCGATGCCGTACTGCGCCTTCATCAGCGGGTTCACGAAGCGCCAGCCGATGGTGGTGTCGTAGATCTGCGCATCGCGGGAGAAGGCGGTCTCCGCCTTGCCCATGACGAAGGGCGCGCGCGACATGCTCTCGACCCCGCCCGCGATGGCGATCTCGGCATCGCCGCAACGGATCGCGCGCGCCGCCATCGCGATCGCGTCCATGCCCGAACCGCAGAGGCGGTTCACGGTCGCGCCCGGAACGTCGGTCGGCAGGCCGGCGAGCAGCGCCGACATGCGCGCGACGTTGCGATTGTCCTCGCCCGCCTGATTGGCGCAGCCGTAGATGACGTCGTCGAGGGCCTGCCAGTCGACGCCCGGATTGCGCGCCATCAGCGCCTTGATGGGCACGGCACCGAGGTCGTCGGTGCGGACGCCGGAAAGCACGCCGCCGTAGCGGCCGATCGGGGTGCGCACGGCATCGCAGATGAAGGCTTCGGTCATGGATTCCTCCCATGGGAAACGAATGCTTCGATGCCGTCGAAACTAGGCCCTCGGGCGTCCCGCTGACTAGCACCGGAGGTGGCCGGAATTGTGGCGACGGGGCACCACTTCCAGGCTGCCTGTCGCGGTCGTTTCTCGCGCGTCCGCCTGCCCAGTCGGCGGCAGAAACGATCCGAACCGGAGCGGTTGTTCGCAAGTCTCCGCGACGGTTTTCGCTTGACGAATATTTTGGTCGAATCGCTCGAATCGCATTATCGTCCGACCGATGCGAGAGCCCGAATAGATGTCCGTCGCACAGATCACACAGCCACGTCTGATCCAGGTCGGAGCCGGCGCCGTCCGTGAAGTCGCCACCGTCCTGCGCCGCATCGGCGGACAGCGGCCCCTCGTCGTCACCGATCCATGGATGGTTTCGAGCGGCACCGTTGATCGTGCGATCAAGCCATTGCGGGACGCCGGGATCGCCTACGACATTTTCGCCGAGACGGTCCCCGATCCGACCGACGTCGTGGTCGCGGCGGGCGCTGCCGTCCTGAAGGCTGGCGGCTACGACAGCATCGTCGCGCTCGGCGGCGGCAGCCCGATCGACACCGCCAAGGCGATGTCGGTGCTGGCGGCGAACGGCGGCGCCATGCGCGACTACAAGGTGCCCAACGACATCCCGAAGATCGGCGTGCCGCTGGTGGCGATCCCGACCACCGCCGGAACCGGGGCCGAGGTCACGCGCTTCACCGTCATCACCGACGTGGCGAACGACGAGAAGATGCTGATCGCGGGGCTGCCCTGCGTGCCGACCGCGGCACTGGTCGACTTCGAACTGACCATGACGATGCCGCGGCGCCTGACGGCGGACACCGGGATCGACAGCCTGACGCATGCCATCGAGGCCTATGTCAGCCGGCGCGCCAACCCGATGTCGGACATGTACGCGGTCCGCGCCATGGGCCTGATCGCGCGCAACATCCGCCGCGCCTGCGCCGAGCCCGGCGACCGCGCCGCGCGCGAGGCGATGATGCTGGGCGCGACGCTCGGCGGCCTCGCCTTCACCAACGCGTCGGTCGCGCTCGTGCACGGGATGAGCCGGCCGATCGGGGCCTTCTTCCATGTGCCCCACGGACTTTCGAACGCCATGCTGCTGCCCGCCGTGACGGCCTTCTCGGCCGGTGCGGCGCTCTCCCGGTACGCCGACTGCGCCAGAGCCATGGGCGCGGCCGGGGTGGAGGAGGGAGACCAGGCAGCGGTGGCGCGTCTCCTCGATGAGCTGCGGCGTCTCAACGAGGAATTGGAAGTGCCCACGCCGCGTTCCTACGGCATCGAGAAGGAGCGCTGGGATTCGCTGCTGCCCGTGATGGCGCAGCAGGCGCTCGCCTCCGGTTCGCCCGGCAACAACCCGCGCGTTCCTACCGCCGAGGAGATCGTCGGCCTGTACCAGCAGGCCTGGTCTTAGGACTGCCCAATCCAGGGAGACCCTAGCATGGCTATGAAAGCGACCAAGACCACGGCGAAGAAGGCCGGAACGGCGGCAGCCAAGCCGGCCGAAAAGGCAGCGGCCCCGAAGAAGGCGGTGGCTGCCGTGAAGGCGACGCCGGCGAAGAAGTCCGCCCCCAAGGCAGCGGCCGCGCCCGCGGCTGCAAAGCCCGCAGCGGCGAAGAAGGCCGCGGCTCCCAAGGCCGCGGCTCCGAAGGCGGCTGCGGCGAAGCCCGCCGCGGCAGCCAAGCCCGCGGCGGCGGCGAAGAAGGCCCCGGCCAAGGCGGCGGCCGCTCCGGCGGCAGCGGCAAAGGCCCCTGCGAAGAAGGCGGCCGCAGCCAAGCCCGCGGCGGCGAAGAAGGCCCCCGCGAAGGCCGCTGCCGCCCCGGCCGCGGCCAAGGCTCCGGCCAAGAAGGCGGCGGCCGCCAAGCCGGCGGCTGCTGCGAAGAAGGCTCCGGCCAAGAAGAAGGCCGCGGCTCCGAAGGCGGCGCCCCCCGCAGCGATGAGCTGACCGGGCCCGTCCGTTCCGCCGACCGGCTGACGTGGCTCCAGCCGGGAAGACGCTCCGGCCCCGCCGCAGTCCAGCGCCCACCGGGCGCCCTGCGAACGGGGCCGGTTCTTCCGCTCAGCTGCCCTTGGCCGCGAGCGTCATGGTGACGCTGCGGGTACCGCCCGGCAGCCCCGAATAGTCGACCGTGATCGTCCGGCCGACCGCCGGCATCGCCGGCAGCAGGGGCGAGAACGATCCGAGGCTGACGATGTCCCCCGGCTGCAGCGCGAGGCCGGCGGCCTTGAGGTCGGCGGCCAGCCAGCGCACCACGTTGAGCGGGTGATCGAGGACCGCGGCGCCGGTCGATCCCGCCAGCACCTTGCCGGTGTCGTCGCGCATCGTGATCTTCATCGCCGCGAGTGCCGCAGCAAAGGCGTCGCTGCTCTCGACCGGGATGTCCGGCCCGACGACGCCGAGCCGGGCGGCGACGTTGATCGCCGTCAGGTTGCCGCCGTCCAGGAGTTCGCCCTGGGCGAAGGCGAGATCCGGCAGTTCGATGAAGGGAACGACGGCGGACAGGCTGCGCAGCAGTTCCTGGTCGGTGGTCGCGGTGTTGATCGCGGCGTCGCGGACGCGGACCAGGAGATCGGCTTCCATCAGGGGGATCGCCCCATACGGCACCGCGACGCGCGTGCCGGACGGCAGCAGCATCTTCTCCAGCAGGACGCCGCGGACCGGATGGGGAACCTTGAAGCGCTCCTGCACCGCCTTGTTGGTGAGCCCGACCTTGTAGCCGACCGGCCGACCGAGATCGCCGGACAGCGCCGCCACGATCGTCTTCTGGGCACAGAGGCCGTCGGCGACGGAGAGGCCGGGCCCGAAGCTCTTGGCCGGCTTCAACGCACGGTAGTCCTGGACGAAGCGATCGATCGCGGCGGCATCGGGGCAGGCGGCAGCGGCATGGCCGGCGGCCAGCAGGGCAGCGGCAATGGTCAGGGCGGCGGCGAGGGCGCGGCGCATGGGCGGTCTTCCTCCGGACGATTCTGGGCCGGCTCAGGTGCCGGGCGCACCCAGGCCGAGGTGACGGTGCGCCACTTCCGGGGCGGCGAGCAAGTCGGATGCGCTGCCGCGCCAGACGATCCGGCCGCGTTCGATGACGGCGTGGTGGTCGCAGAGGCGGGCGAGCGCCGCCACGTCCTTGTCGACGACGAGGATGGCGAGGCCGCCCGCCCGCAGCCGCTCGAGCGCCGCCCAGATCTCGCGCCTGATCAGCGGCGCCAAGCCCTCCGTCGCCTCGTCGAGGACGAGGAGGCGCGGGTTCGTCATCAGGGCCCGGCCGATCGCCAGCATCTGCTGCTCGCCGCCGGACAGTTCGCTGCCGAGATTTCCGGCGCGCTCGCCAAGCCGGGGAAAGAGGTCGTGGACGCGGGCGATCGTCCATCCGCCGGGAGCGGCGCGCGCCGTGGCGACCAGGTTCTCCCGTACGGTCAGGTTGGGGAAGATCTGGCGCCCCTCGGGGACGAGGCCGATCCCGAGGCGGGCGATGCGATGCGCCGGCTGCCCGGTCACGTCGCGGCCGGCGAAGCGGACGCGGCCGGCGGTCGCGGGCAGCAGCCCGAGGGCGGCGCGGATCGTCGTCGTCTTGCCCATGCCGTTGCGCCCGAGGAGCGCCACCGCCGAGCCGGCCGCCACCGAGAGATCGACGCCGAACAGCACCCGGCTCGTGCCGTAGCCGGCTTCGATGCCGGCGATGTCGAGGAGCGGTGCCGAACTCATTCGTCGTCGCCGAGATAGGCCTGGCGCACCGCCCGATCGCGGCGCACGGCATCGCTCGGGCCGCAGGCGATGACGCGGCCCTGCGCCAGCACGGTGATCCGGTCGGCGAGGGCGAAGACGGCGTCGAGGTCGTGCTCGACCAGCACCATGGCCGGGGGCGGCCCGTCGCCGAGGCGGATCTCGCCGCGCCGGATCGTCTGCAGGAGCGCCACCATGGCGCGCGATTCTTCCGGACCGGCGCCGGCAGTGGGCTCGTCGAGCAGCAGCAGGCGCGGGCTGCCGGCGAGCGCCATGGCCAGTTCCAGGCGCCGCTGCTGGCCATGGGCAAGCGTCCCGGCCGGCCGGTCCGCCGCCGCGTCGAGGCCGACATGGGCGAGGAGCGTGCGGGCGTCGGCGAGGAGTTCGGGATCGCGGTCGACCGCGCGGCCGATGCCGAAGCCGCGTCCGCGCGCGGCCACGGCCGCCAGCAGGGCGTTGCGCCGCACCGTGAAGTCGCGCAGCACGGCGGTGGTCTGGAAGGCGCGGCCGATGCCGCGGCGGGCCCGGGCGGCCGCGGCCATGCGGGTGATGTCCTCTCCCGCCAGCCGGATCGTCCCGGCGTCCGGTCGCGCCTCGCCGGACAGCATGGCGAGGAAGCTGCTCTTGCCGGCGCCGTTCGGGCCGATGACGGCATGGACCTCGCCGGCGGCCACCGCGAAATCCACCTGGTCGACGGCGACGAGCGCACCGTACCGGCGCGTCAACCCGGTGACGGAGAGCAGCGCCGTCACGACCGCCGCCACGCACGCGCCAGAAGCCCCGCCATGCCCTGGCGGGAGACCAGCGCGATCGCGACCAGCAGGGCGCCCAGGATCAGCATCCAGTGCTGCGTCAGCCCGGCCAGGATCTCTTCCAGCAGCAACAGGGCGGCGGCCCCGAGGATGCCGCCGGTCAGCGTGCCGATGCCGCCGAGGATGACCATCACCACCAACTCGCCCGATCGCTGCCAGCCCATGTAGGCGGGGCTGACGAAATCGGTCGCATGGACGAGAAGGCAGCCCGCGACGCTGGTCAGCGCGCCCGAAAGGACGTAGGCCGCCAGTCGCTGCCGGCCGACCGCCAGTCCCAGGGCCCGCGCCCGGCGCTCGTTCGATCGTCCGGCCTGCAGCACCAGTCCGAAGGGGCTGGCGACGAGGTGCCGGCAGAGAACGAAGGCCCCGGCCAGCCAGGCGAGCGCCACCCAGTAGAGGGTCGGGTCGTGGCCGAGGTCGAAGGGACCGAGCCTGGCGGACTCCCAGAGCGTCAGGCCGTCGTCGCCGCCGTAGCTCTTCAGCGAGACCGCGAGGAAATAGAGCATCTGGGCGAAGGCCAGCGTGATCATGATGAAGGCGACGCCGGTCGTCCGCAGCGCCAGCATCCCGGTCAGGAGCGCGAAGAAGCCGCCCGCGGCGACGGCGGTCGCCCAGTGGACCGGGGCCGCCGTCACCCCGTGGCTCGACCAGATGCCGACCGAGTAGGCACCGATGCCGAGGAAGGCGGCGTGGCCGAGGCTGACCATGCCGCCATAGCCCAGCATGAGGTCGAGGGCGACGGCCGCGAGCGCGAAGACGAGGACTCGGGTGGCGAAGCCGACATAGTAGGTCTGGCCGAAGAATTCGGCCGCCGGCGGCAGCAGGATCGCGGCCACGACGAGGGCCGCCCAGGCGGCGGAACGTGCCAAGGCCCTGCCCCTCAGCCGGTACGGGCGGCGAAGAGGCCCTGTGGGCGCACGGCGAGCACGATCGCCATGGTCAGGTAGATCAGCATCGAGGCGAGCGCCGGGCCGACGGCGTTGGCGGTCGCCGGTGCCGCCACCTCGCGCAGCAGGGCCGGCAGGAAGGCGCGGCCCATGGTGTCGACGAAGCCGATCAGGAGGGCGGCCACGAAGGCGCCCCGGATCGAGCCGATGCCGCCGACGACGATCACCACCAGGGTCAGGATCAGCACCGGCTCGCCCATGCCGGGCTCGACCGAAAGGATCGGCGCAGCGACGGCGCCGGCGAGCGCGGCCAGCGCCGCTCCCAGGGCGAAGACCAGCGTGTAGAGCAGGCGGATGTCGACGCCGAGGGCGGCCACCATGATGCGGTTGCTGGCCCCGGCCCGGATCAGCATGCCGAGGCGGGTGCGGGCGATGAGGAGATAGAGCCCGGCGGCCACCGCGATCCCGATGCCGATCACCGCCAGCCGATAGGCGGGGTAGGGGGCGCCGGGCAGGATCTCGACGGTGCCCGAGAGCGCCGCCGGCACGGTGACGAAGAGCGCCGCGGGCCCCCAGATCAGGCGTGCCAGCTCGTTGAAGAAGAGGATGAGGCCGAAGGTCGCCAGCACCTGGTCGAGATGGTCGCGGTCGTAGAGCCGGCGCAGGGCCGCGACCTCGAGGACGGCGCCGACCAGCGCCGCCGCGGCCAGCGCCGCGCCGATCCCGGCCAGGAACGAGCCGGTCCAGGCGAAGGCGGTGGCCATGGCATAGGCGCCGGCCATGTAGAGCGAGCCGTGCGCGAGGTTGACCAGCCCCATGATGCCGAAGACGAGCGTCAGCCCGGCCGCCATCAGGAACAGCATGACACCGAGCTGGAGGCCGTTGAGGGCCTGGGTCAGGACGAGGATCGGGTCCAAGGCGCCCTAGGCGAGACGGGCGCCCTGGGGCCCGGCGGGACGGTGCCGGCTCACTTCATTGGGCATTCGGCGACGTAGGCGTCGGCGTGGTCCTTGAAGACGACGCCACGGTTCACCTGCCGCAGCGTGCCGTCGGGCGCCTTCACCGTCTCGACGAGATAGAAGTCATGGATCGGGAAGTGGTTGGTGTTGAAGCGGAAAGGGCCGCGGACGGAGTCGAACTTCGCCTTGCGGATGGCGGCGGCCAGGGCCTCGCCGTCGGTCGCCTTGGCGCCGGCGTCCTTGACCGCCGCATCGAGCAGGCGCGCGGCATCGTAGCCCTGGGCGGCGAAGGTCGAGGGCGTGCTGCCGTACTTCTTGCGATAGTCGGCGACGAAGCGCTTGCTGGCCGCGTTGTCGAGGTCGTCGGTCCAGAATGCGGCGGTGAAGGTGCCGACGGCGGCGTCGCCCTGGGCGGCCAGCGTCGTCGCGTCGACGGTGAAGGCGGAAAACAGCGGGACGTCCTTGGCGAGGCCGGCCTGCGCGTACTGCTTGACGAAGTTGACGCCCATGCCGCCGGGATAGAAGACGTAGACGGCTTCCGGCTTGGCGGCGCGGATCTGCGCGAGCTCGGCGGAATAGTCGGGCTGGTTCACGGTGGTGTAGGTCTCGCCCAGCACCTCGCCCTTGAAGTAGCGCTTGAACCCGGCGAGGCCGTCGCGGCCGGCCTGGTAGTTGGGCGCCATCAGGAAGACCCGCTTGACGCCCTTCGACTGGAGATGCTGGCCGACCGCCTCGTGCGACTGGTCGTTCTGCCAGGAGGCGGCGAAGAAGTAGGGCGAGCAGAGCTTGCCGGCGATCGGCGACGGGCCGGCATTGGCGCTGATCATCGGGGTCTTCGATTCCGTCAGCGGCTTGTGGATCGCCATCATGACGTTCGAGAAGACGACGCCGGTGACGACGTCGACCTTGTCGCGGTCGATCAGCTTGCGCACCACCTGGACGCCGACGTCCGGCTTGAGCTGGTCGTCTTCCTTGAGGATCTCGGTGGCCATGCCGCCGAGCCTGCCGCCGGCATGGTCGAGCCCGACCATGAAGCCCTGGTAGAGATGTTCGCCGAGCGCCGCGTTGGGGCCCGAGAAGGTGGCGACGAACCCGACCTTCAGACTGTCCTGGGCGCCTGCGGGCATGGCCGATGCCAGAGCCCCCACGATCGCCGTCGCCAACAGCTTCCGCATCCCCGTTCTCCCTTTCCAGGCCGCCGTCGGCGGCGGGCCGCGGAATTTAGCGCAAGGGATGGATCAGGAGAACGCCTTGAACGCGATCAGGGTGAAGGTGTCCTTGATGCCGGCCAGGGTCTGGATCTTCTCGGTCACGAAATGGCCGATATCGGCGCCGTCCGGCAGGTAGCACTTCAGCAGCAGGTCGTACTGGCCGGAGATCGAGTGGACCTCCGAGACCTGCTCGACCTCCATGACTGCGGCGTCGGCGACGGCATAGGCCCGTCCCAGCTCGCACTTGACCATGACGAAGATCGTCTGCATGCGCGCCCTCCCGGAGACCGCCGCCCGTCAGGCGCGGCGCGGTGCGGCGCGCAGCAGGAAGGCCGGCGTGTGGTCGCCGAAGGCCAGCACCGGCACGTCGTCCGGCTCGCGCTCGCGGCGGTGCGGCTGGGGCTGGTTGTCGCGCTCCGGCCGGAAGGGGACGACCGGCGCCCGCGCGGGACGCGCCTCGGCCGCTTCCGGACGTCCCTCGCGACGACGGTCGGGGCGCCGCGGCGCCGGGGCCTCGCCGCTGCGGGCGGCTTCGGGGCGCGGGGCCTCGGAACGCGCCGACTGGCGCCGGCCGCCTTCGCGACGGGTATCCGGGCGACGCTCCGGCTGGGCGGATTCGAGCGGCGCGGCGACAACCGCTTCCTCGACGACGGACGGGGTCGCCTTGTCGGCGCTGCGCGGCCGCCGCTCGCGCGCCGGGCGGCGTTCGGCGTCGCGTCGCGGTGCCGCCTTGGTCGTGGCGGTGCGCCGCCGGCCGCGGGCCGGCGCCTCGTCGGAGAGTTCGAGCGTCGGGATGCCGTCGACGTCGACCCGGGGGATCGCACTGCCGATCAGGCGTTCGATGGCCTGGACGTTCCTGCCGTCTTCTGGGCTCGCCAGCGTGTAGGCGCGGCCCTGCTTCCCGGCGCGGCCGGTGCGGCCGATGCGATGGACGTAGTCCTCCGCATGGTGCGGGACGTCGAAATTGAAGACGTGCGACAGGGAGTCGACATCGAGGCCGCGGGCGGCGACGTCGCTCGCCACCAGGAGGCGGATCTCGTTGCGCTTGAAGGCCTCCAGGGTCTCCGTCCGCTTCGACTGCGCGAGGTCGCCGTGCAGGGCGGCGGCATCGAAGCCGTGCTTCTGCAGCGACTTGAACAGGATGTCGACGTCGCGCTTGCGGTTGCAGAAGATGATGGCGCTGCGCACGTCCTCGCTGCGGATCAGCCGCCGCAGCGTCTCGCGCTTGTCCATCGGATCGACCACGGCCATGAACTGCTCGACCGTCTTGGCCGGCGAGGCCGGCGGAGCGACCGAGATTTCCTTCGGATTCGACAGGAAGGCGTCGGCGAGCCGCCGGATCTCCGGCGCCATTGTGGCCGAGAAGAAGAGGGTCTGGCGGATCTTCGGCAGGAGCGAGACGATGCGCTCGACGTCCGGGATGAAGCCCATGTCGAGCATCCGGTCGGCCTCGTCGATGACGAGGGTGCGGACGTCGTTCATCAGGATCTTGCCGCGGTCGAAGAGATCCATCAGCCGGCCGGGAGTGGCGATCAGGACGTCGACGCCACGGTCGAGCTTCTTCTCCTGCTCGCCCATCGATTCGCCGCCGATCAGCAGCGCCTGGTTCAGCTTGTGGTGCTTGCCGTAACGGTCGAAGGACTCGGCGACCTGGGTCGCCAGCTCGCGGGTCGGCTCGAGAATCAGCGAGCGGGGCATCCGGGCGCGGGCGCGGCCCTGGGCCAGGATGTCGATCATCGGCAAGGTGAAGGATGCGGTCTTGCCGGTGCCGGTCTGGGCGCAACCGAGGACGTCGCGCCCCATCAGGACGTAGGGAATGGCCTGCGCCTGGATCGGGGTCGGCTGCGTGTAGCCGGAATCGGCGACGGCCTGCAGCAGCTCGGGGCTGAGCCCCAGGTCTGAGAAACTGGTCAAAACGGTCGATTGCCTCGACTGGCGAGAGGAGTCCGGGACGCGCGGCGCACTTGCGCCTGTTCGCTGCGTCCGGTGCCTGTAAGTGGGGTAGGGAGCGGCGAATGTCAAATAATCCCTTGCCGCACGGGCAAGGTTTCCTTGCGGCCGTGACATTTTCTGCATAAGCCCTGGCAAGCACAGGACACATGCGAATGCGCCAACCACTCGTCCTCCTTCCGGGTCTGCTTTGTGACGCCGCCCTCTGGCGGCCGATCACGGATGCCCTCGCCGGGGAGGCGGCCGCCGTCGTCGCCGACCTGACGCTCGACGAGACGATGGCCGGCATGGCCGAGCGCGTGCTGGCCTGGGCGCCCCGGCAATTCGCGCTGGCGGGCCTGTCGATGGGCGGCTACGTCGCCCAGGAGATCATGCGCCGGGCCCCCGAGCGGGTGGTGCGGCTGGCGCTCCTCGACACCAGCGCCCGGGCCGACAGCGACGAACAGCGGCAGCGGCGGCGCGGGCTGATCGGGCTCGCCCGCCAGGGGCGGTTCAAGGGGGTGACGCCGCGGCTGCTGCCGCTCCTGCTGCATCCCGACCGGCTTGGCGACGAAAGCCTGGTCGGCGTCGTCATGGGCATGGCCGAGCGCGTCGGGCGGGACGCGTTCCTGCGTCAGCAGACGGCGATCCTGGGACGCCCCGACGGCGTGGCGGACCTCTCGCGGATCGCGTGCCCGACGCTGGTCCTGTGCGGGCGCCAGGATTCCCTGACGCCGCCCGAGCTGCATGAGGAGATCGCCCACCACGTTCCCCACGCCCGCCTGGTCGAGGTCGAGGACTGTGGCCACCTGGCGCCGCTGGAGCGGCCGGACGCCGTCGCCGCCGCCATGCGCGGCTGGCTCGCCGCCGCCTGACGCCCCTACATCTCGGCGCCGATCAGGTAGCCGAGGCCGGCGGCGATGACGCAGAGCACGACCGACAGGGCGACATAGATCAGCGCCAGATAGGGCTCGCCCTCCTGCATCAATGCCAGCGTGTGCAGGCTGAAGGCGGAGAAGGTGGTGAAGCCGCCGCAGATGCCGGTGATCAGGAAGAGCGCGCTGCGGCTGGCATAGAGCGGGCCGCCCGGCAGCGATAGGCCGATGAAGATGCCGGCGAGCAGCGAACCCAGGATGTTGATGGCCAGGGTCGCGACCGGCAGGCTGCTGTTCGGCGGGCTATAGGGAAACGCCAGTTCGATCGCATAGCGCGCGCCGCCGCCGAGCGCGCTGCCGAGCATCACCATGATGAAGTTGAGCGTCGCAGTCATGGCGCTGCTCTCCGCCGCGGTCCGGATGCGGGAACGATAGCAGGCTCAGACGTCGAGGTCGCGGACGAAGCGGGCATTCTCCTGGATGAAGGCGAAGCGCAGCTCCGGCTTCCGCCCCATCAGGCGCTCGACGAGGTCGGTCGTGTCGCGGGCAGCCTCGGGGTCGCGTCCGGAATCGGGCACCTGGACCCGGAGCAGCGTGCGCCGCTTCGGGTCCATCGTCGTCTCCTTGAGCTGGGATGCCGGCATTTCGCCCAGCCCCTTGAAGCGGCTGACCTCGACCTTGCCCGCGCCCTTGAACACGGTCGCCATCAGTTCCTCGCGATGGGCGTCGTCGCGGGCATAGACGGTCTGGCCGCCGCGAGAGAGGCGATAGAGCGGCGGCAGGGCGAGGTAGAGGTGGCCGGCCTCGACCAGCTTCGGCATCTCGCGGAAGAAGTAGGTCATCAGGAGCGAGGCGATGTGGGCGCCGTCGACGTCGGCATCGGTCATGATGACGACCCGCTCGTAGCGCAGCTTGGCGAGGTCGAAGCTCTTGCCGGTGCCGCAGCCGAGCGCCAGCACCAGGTCCGAGAGCTCCTGGTTGCCGCGCAGCTTGTCGAGCGAGGCCGAGGCGACGTTGAGGATCTTGCCGCGCAGCGGCAGCACCGCCTGGGTCTCGCGCGAGCGTGCCTGCTTGGCCGAGCCGCCGGCCGAATCGCCTTCGACCAGGAAGATCTCGGTGCCGGCCGCGGCGCTGCGGGCGCAGTCGGCCAGCTTGCCCGGCAGGCGCAGGCGCCGCGTCGCCGACTTGCGCTCGGTCTCCTTCTCCTGGCGCCGGCGCAGCCGGTCCTCGGCGCGCTCGACCGTGCGCTCGAGCAGCCGGGTGGCCGTGGTCGGGTCGCCCGACAGGAAATGGTCGAACCGGTCCTTGAGGGCGTTCTCGACGAGCCGGGTCGCCTCGGCCGTCGCCAGCTTGTCCTTGGTCTGGCCCTGGAACTGGGGTTCGCGGAGGAAGACCGAGAGCAGGGCGCAGCAGCTGCCCATCACGTCCTCGGGCGTGACCTGGGCCGCGCGCCGGTTCCCCACCAGCTCGCCATAGGCGCGCAAGCCCCGGGTCAGGGCGTTGCGCAGGCCCGCCTCGTGGGTGCCGCCATCGGGCGTCGGGATGGTGTTGCAGTAGGAGTTGAGGAAGCCCTCGTCGTCGTCGAGCCAGGTGACCGCCCACTCGACGCGGCCGACCTGATCGGGGAAGGGGGCCTCGCCCTGGAACGGCGCCGCGGTCACGGTCGGGCGTTCGCCGATGGCGCCCGCCAGGAAGTCCGCGAGGCCGGCCGGGAAATGCAGCGTCGCCTCGGCCGGCGTCGGATCGTCGGCCTTGATGAGGGCGGCATCGCAGGTCCAGCGGATCTCGACTCCGCGGTAGAGGTAGGCCTTGGACCGGGCCATGCGGAACAGCGTCGCCGGCTTGAAGCGGGCGGCGGCGCCGAAGATCTGCGGATCGGGATGGAAGCGGACGGTGGTGCCGCGGCGGTTGGCGACCGGCCCCGCCTGGCGCAGTTCGCCCGTCGGGTGGCCGCGGACATAGTCCTGCACCCACAGCACCCGGTCCCGCGCGACCTCGACGGTCAGGCGGTCGGAGAGCGCGTTGACCACCGAGATGCCGACGCCGTGCAGGCCGCCCGAGGTCTCGTAGACCTTGTTCGAGAACTTGCCGCCCGAATGCAGCGTCGTCAGGATGACCTCGAGGGCCGACTTGTCCTTGAACTTGGGATGGGGGTCGACCGGAATGCCGCGGCCGTTGTCGCGGACGGTGAGGGTGCCGTCGGCCGCGAGCTGCAGCTCGATGCGGCCGGCATGGCCGGCCACCGCCTCGTCCATCGCATTGTCCAGCACCTCGGCGGCGAGATGGTGGAGGGCGCGCTCGTCGGTGCCGCCGATATACATGCCGGGGCGGCGGCGGACGGGCTCCAGCCCCTCCAGGACCTCGATGTCCTTGGCGCTGTAGTCGTCCTGGGTCTTGCGGGCGAGGTTGCCCCCGAACAGGTCCTTCATGGCGGCGCGATCCTATGAATCGGCAGCGACGGGGGCAAGGGCCACGAGATATGGTGATCGAGAGCATCGGGGAGGGGCGATGACCGAGCGAGAGGACGCGGACGGACGGCGGCCGCGCGGCGAGCTGCAGATCCGGACGCTGGCGATGCCGGCCGACGCCAATCCGAACGGCGACATCTTCGGCGGCTGGCTGCTGTCGCAGATGGACGTGGCGGGCGGCATCTTCGCCTCGCAGCGCGCCCGCGGCCGGGTGGCGACCGTCGCCATCGACGCCATGGCCTTCCATCTGCCGGTCTATGTCGGCGACGTGCTGTGCTGCTATGCCGACCTCGAGCGGCTCGGCCGCACCTCGATGGCGGTTCATATCGAGGCCTGGGTGATCCGCCGCGACGCGGTGCGGCGGGTGCTGGTGACCGAGGGCCGCTTCACCTACGTCGCGATCGGCGAGGATCGCCGGCCGCGCCCGGTCCCGTCTCCGTGATCGCCGTCATCGGCGCCGGCTCGTCCGGAGTCGCCGTCGCCAAGGCGCTGAAGGAGCGCGGGCTCGACGTCACGGTCTTCGAGGCCGGCAGCGACATCGGCGGCATGTGGCGCTACGAGAACGACAACGGCATGTCGTCGGCCTATCGCAGCCTGCACATCGACACCAGCCGGCGAAACCTCGGATATCCGGATTTCCCGATTCCGGCCGACCAGCCGGACTTCCTCTCCCACGCCCAGGTGCTGGCCTGGCTCGAAGCCTATGCCGACCGCTTCGCGGTGCGGCCGCACATCCGCTTCCGCACCACCGTGACCGCGGTCGAGCCGGCCGATGGCCGCTGGCGTGTGACCCTGGCGGGCGGCGAGGCCGCGGAGTACGACGCGGTGGTGGTCGCCAACGGCCATCTCTGGGACCCGCGCTGGCCCGACTTTCCGGGGCAGTTCGACGGCACCGCCATCCATTCCCACCACTACCGCACCGCCGCTCCGTTCGAAGACCAGGATGTGCTGGTGGTCGGCATCGGCAATTCCGCCGTCGACATCGCCTGCGACCTCGGTCGGCGGGCGCGGCGGGTCCACCTGTCGACCCGGCGCAGCGCCTGGATCGCGCCGAAATACATCCTCGGCATTCCCACCGACCGCTGGACGGCCTTCCTGACGCGACGCCTGCGCCTGCCGACGCCGGTCGCGCGCGGCGCCATCCGCTGGCTGATGATGCTGAGCCAGGGCGACCAGCGGCGCTACGGCGTGCCGCGGCCGGCGCACCCGATCTGGCGCGAGCACGCCACGATCAGCCAGGAACTGCTGCCGGCGATCGGGCACGGCCGGCTCGCCATCAAGCCCGACATCCGGGAACTGCGCGGGCATGAGGTCGCGTTCGCCGACGGCACCGTCGAACGCTACGACGCCATCGTCTACGCCACCGGCTACCGCACGAGCTTCCCCTTCCTCACCCCGGACGTCTTCGCCGTCCGCGACGGGGAGGCGCCGCTCTACCGGCGGATGCTGCCGCCCGACCGGCCGGGCCTCGCCTTCGCCGGCCTCGTCCAGCCGATCGGGCCGACGATCCCGCTGGTCGAAATCCAGGCCCGCTGGCTCGCCGCCCTGTTTTCGGGCGCGCTCCGCCTGCCGGACGCCGCGGCGATGCGCCGCGAGATTGCGCGCCACAAGGCCCGGATCGCCCGCCGCTATGTCGGCTCCGCCCGCTACACGCTGGAGGTCGACTTCCGCGAATATGCCGGACAGTTGCGCGGCGACTTGGCGCGTGGGATAGCCGGCGCCTGACGCACCTTCAGGCAGGCCCGATGCGCCGCGACACGCTGCTCTTCGATCTCGACGGCACCCTCACCGACACCGACGAACTGCACCTCGAGGCCTATCGCCGCCTGATGGCGCCGCGGGCGCTGTCGGCCGAAGACTACCGGGACCGGGTGATGGGGCGGACCAACGCGGCCATCATGGAATGGATGTTCCCCGACCGGCCCGACGCCCACGCGGCGCTGGCCGACGCCAAGGAGCGGCTGTTCCGCGGCATGGTCCGCCGCCTCGTGCCGACCCCGGGCCTGCCGGCACTGCTCGCCCGCGCCGCGCGCAGCGGCTGGAAGACGGCGGTGGTGACCAACGCGCCGCGCACCAACGCCGAACTGATGCTGGGCGGGCTCGGCCTCGCCGACCGTTTTCCGGTCCTCGTCATCGGCGACGAGATCGCGCGCGGCAAGCCGGACCCGCTGCCCTACCGGACGGCGCTGGAGCGGCTCGGCAGCACGCCCGACCATGCCTTCGCCTTCGAGGATTCCCGCTCCGGCGTGGCCGCCGCCGCCGCTGCCGGCATCGAGACGATCGGCGTCCGCACCGGCCTCGACGACCAGGCGCTGCGCACGGCCGGTGCCGCCTGGACGATCGCCGACTTCCGGGATGCCGAGCTCGCCCGGCGGCTCGCGGCGGATTTCCGGACCGGCGCCTAGCGCGATGCCGAGCGTGCCCTCGGCGCGGTCCGTGATCGCCTTGCAGCCACCCGCCGGGCCGCCCGCAGCGCCGAGCGCGCCCAGACGAGGAGTTCGTCGGGTTCCTCGAACAGCCGCTCCGGGACGCGCCAGAAGGACAGGTCGATCAGGCGGCCGACCTCTTCGTAGTTGATACCAAGTCCGCAGCTCAATGACTCATGGTGCCGGCCAGCGTCCGTGCGTCCCTAGACTTCGATCGGCATGAGAAAATTCAATTAAAACAATCACGTCCCTTATCCGGAGCGAAGTCGAGGGACGCAACGGCATCGATGATGGGGTCGTTCCGCATCCACCAGACTTGGTATGAGTGGCGGAAAGGATGCCGCTTCATTGAAGTCGGCCCGGTTGCCGTCGTCGACCCGAAGGTAGAGCGCGTTGTCGCTCACCATGCCGAGCATGACGCCGTCGCAGAACATGCCGGTCTTGCCGAACATGCGCCGCATCGCGATGCGGCCGAGCGGCGCCAGCTGCTCGGCCAGGAACTCCGCGAACGCGTCGCTGGCGACCATGTCTTCCGCCTTCGTCCTCGCGAACTCTCCGGCGATATCGGCTTGCCCCGAACGAGAAAGGGCCGCCCCTCGGGGCGGCCCTTCCGACGTTCCGATCCGGGGCGGATCAGACCGAGTAGTACATTTTGAACTCGATCGGGTGGGGGGTCATTTCGTACTCGTGGACCTCTTCCCACTTCAGCTCGAGATAGGCCTCGATCTGGTCCTTGGTGAAGACGTCGCCCTTCAGCAGGAAGTCGTGGTCGGCGGCGAGCGACTCCAGGGCCTCGCGCAGCGAGCCGCACACCGTCGGGACTTCCTTCAGCTCCTCGGGCGGCAGGTCGTAGAGGTTCTTGTCCATCGGGTCGCCCGGATGGATCTTGTTCTGGATGCCGTCGAGGCC
>NZ_JAYSFE010000053.1:0-30811 GCF_041913585.1 Allostella sp. | reverse complement strand
CTAGCGGCGGGCGTACTGCTCGGCGCCGAACAGCACGGCGCGCTGCTTCTCGTCGATCGGACCCTGGCGGCGGCGCTCGGCCAGCACCTTCATGCCGCGCTCGGTCGCCGGGCGCGCCGCGATCGCGTCCATCCAGCGCGACAGGTTCCGGAACTCCGCCACCGGCCCGTCGCCGGCCTTGTAGGAGGCGAGCCACGGGTAGCAGGCCATGTCGGCGATCGTGTAGTCCGCCCCGGCGAGGTAGGCGCTTTCGCCGAGGCGGCGGTCCATGACGCCGCAGATGCGCTTGGCCTCGTTGGCGTAGCGGTCGATGGCGTAGGCGATCTTCTCCGGCGCGTAGTTCCGGAAATGGCCGCGCTGCCCGAACATCGGGCCGACGCTCGCCATCTGGAACATCAGCCACTGGGTGACCAGCCAGCGCTCGCGCGGGGCCTGCGGATAGAAGCGGCCGGTCTTCTCGCCGAGATACATCAGGATCGCACCCGACTCGAAGATCGAGATCGGCTCGCCGCCGGGCCCGTCGGTGTCGACGATCGCCGGCATCTTGTTGTTCGGGCTGATCTTCAGGAAGTCCGGCCGGAACTGCTCGCCGGCGCCGATGTCGACGGGGTGGACCCGGTAGGGCAACCCGGTCTCCTCCAGCATCAGGTGGACCTTCTGGCCGTTCGGCGTCGGCCAGGTGTAGAGCTCGATCATCGTCGGGGGGCCTTTCGGATGGCCGGTCCGGGCGGGCGGCCGGCGGCGGTTCTGCGACACGCCGTCCCGACATGCGGCAGCAGAGACGGCTTTTCAACCCCGGCCGCGGCGCTTAAACCCTCCCCGCATGGAACGCTTGCGCATCGGCACCCGCGGCAGCCCGCTGGCACTGTGGCAGGCCGGCGCGGTGCGCGCGGCGATTGCCGCGGCGGCGCCGGAACTGGCGGGCGGCGACCGGATCGAGATCGTCGTCATCCGCACCACCGGCGACCGCGTGCAGGATCGCACCCTCTCCGAGATCGGCGGCAAGGGCCTCTTCACCAAGGAGATCGAGGACCAGCTCGCATCGGGCGCCATCGACCTCGCCGTGCATTCGATGAAGGACATGCCGACGGTCCTGCCCGACGGCCTCGTCATCGACGCCATGCTGCCGCGGGCCGACCCCCGCGACGCGCTGGTCGCACTGGCGCCGGGCGGGATCGACGCCCTGCCGCCGGGTGCGGTCGTCGGCACCGCCTCGCTGCGCCGCCAGGCGCAGCTCCTGCACCGCCGCCCCGACCTCCGGATCGTGCCGTTCCGTGGCAATGTCGACACCCGCCTCGCCAAGCTCGCTGCCGGCCAGGCCGCAGCCACCGTGCTGGCGCTGGCGGGCCTGCAGCGGCTCGGCAAGCCGGAGGTCGCCTCCGCCGTCCTGGAGCCGGAGGCGATGCTGCCCGCCGTCGCCCAGGGCGCGATCGGCATCGAGCGCCGGGCCGGCGACGCGCGCGCGGCCGGTCTGGTGGCGCGCATCGCCGACCGGCCGACGATGACCGCGGTCGCCGCCGAGCGCGCCCTGCTGGCGGCACTCGACGGCTCGTGCCGCACGCCGATCGCGGCGCTCGCGGAACTGGACGGGGCCGGCGGCATCACCCTGCGCGGGCTGGTGGCGACGCCCGACGGCGCCCGCGTCGTCGCCGGCGACTGGAGTGCGGCGGCCGCCGATGCGGCGCGGCTCGGGCAGGAGGCCGGCAGCGAGCTTCGCGCCCGCGCGGCCTTCCTCGAGCCCTGATGCACGTCCTCGTCACCCGGCCCGAGCCGGAGGCGCGAGCGCTCGCCGCGCAGCTCGCGGCGGCCGGCGTCCGCTCGACGCTGGCGCCGCTGCTGCGGATCGAGCCCATAGAGGACGCCGCGGCCGGTTTGGCGGCGGCGCTCGACGGCGCCCGCGCCCTCCTCTTCACCAGCGCCAACGGCGTCGCCGCCTTCGCCGCCCTCGAACCGCGCCGCGACCTGCCGGTCTTCGCGGTCGGGCCGGCGACCGAGGCGGCGGCTCGCGCCGCCGGCTTCGCCGAGGTCGCCGGCGCCGACGGCGACCAGGCGGCCCTGCTCCGGCTCGTCGCCGAGCGGCTGCCGCCCGGCCCGGACCCGCTCGTCCATGCCTCGGGCGAAGACGTCGCCGGCGACCTCGCGGGCGCGCTGGCCGCGGCGGGCTTCGCGCTCCGCCGCGTCGTGCTCTACCGCGCGGTGCCGGCGCCCGAACTGCCCGAGGCCGCGCGGGACGCGCTGGCGGCGGGAACCCTCGACGGGGTGCTGCTGTTCTCGCCGCGCACGGCGGGGCGGTTCGCCGAACTGGCGGAGGCCGCCGGACCGGCGATCACGTCCGGGCTGCCCGTCGCCTACTGCCTCAGCCCGGCGGTGGCGGATGCGGCCGCCCGGCTGCCATGGCGCGCCGTCCGGGTGGCCAGGGAACCGAACACGCCGTCGCTCCTCCGCCTCGTCGAGGACGACCGGCCGAAGAGCGAGGAGCCGACGATGAAGGAACCGGAGGCCGTGGCGAACGGTCCGGCGCAGCCGGACCGCGGCGCGACCGTTGTCGAGCCTTCTCCGTCGCCGAGCCGGGAACCCGCCCATCCCGGGCCCGCGCGGACCGCCGTCGTGGCGGCGCTGGTCGCGCTGGTCGTCGCCCTGATCGCGCCCCTCCTCTACGGGCTTTTCGGGCTCGACCGGCGGGGGCCGGCCGACCCGGTCGATCTCCGCCCGCTGGAAGGCCGGATCGCCGCCCTGGAGCGCCGGCCGCCGCCGGATACGGCGCCGCTTTCCGATGCCATCCGCCGCCTGCAGGCGGACGTCGCCCGGCTCGGCGAACGGCCGGCCGCCGATCCCGCGCTCGCGGCCGAGATCCAGCGCCTGCGGGGCATGGTGGATGCCCTCACCCGGCGCCTCGCCGAGACCGAGACGGCGATGCGCGACAACCGCCTGCGCGACCGGATCGGCGAGCGTGCCCTGGTCGCCGTGACGGCGCTGCGCGCCGCGGCCGAGCGCGGACCTTTCCCGGGCGAACTGGAGGCGGCGCGCGCCGCGCTGGCGGAGGATCCGGCGGCACGCGAGGCGGTCGAGGCGCTGGCGCCCTTCGCCGACCGCGGCGTGCCCGATGCCGGCGCGCTGGCCCGCCGCTTCGACCTCGTCTCGGCCGCCGTCATCCAGGCGGCGCGCCGCGCGCCCGACGGCGACTGGGTCGACCGCACGGTCGAGCGCATGTCGGCGGTCCTGACGGTGCGCCGGGTCGAGGCGCCGCCCGCCGGCACCCCCGACGCCCATGTCGCGACGGCCGAGAAGGCACTGGCCGGGCGCGACGTCGCCGCCGCGCTCGATGCGCTGGCGCCGATCCGCGACGCGGTCGTCCGGGCGGCCCCCGACTGGCTGGCCGCCGCCGAGCAGCGCCGCGCCGTCGACACCGCGATCACGCGGGCCTCGCGCCGCGTCGCCGCCATCCTCGGCCAGGACCGCTGAGCCGATGCGGCGCCTGCTCCTCTTCGTCGCCCTGGCCGCGGTCGTCGTCGCCGTCGCCGTGTGGGTCGCCGACCGTCCCGGCCAGATCGCCATCCACTGGCAGGGCTGGCGGGTCGACACGTCGGTGGCGATGCTGCTGCTGGTCACGGCGGCCCTGGCGCTCGCCTTCGCGCTCGGGCTCCGCTTCCTCGGCTGGATCGTCCGCGTGCCCCGCCGCTGGCGGCGCTGGATCCAGGAGCGGCGCCGGCGGCGCGGCTACCAGGCCTTGACGGTCGGCATGGTCGCGGTGGCGGCGGGCGACCCGGAGGAGGCGGTCCGCCAGGCGCGGCGCGCCGACGTCCTGCTCGACGAGCCGCCGCTGACGATGCTGCTGTCGGCCCAGGCGGCCCAGCTCAACGGCGACGAGGCGGCGGCGCGGCGCTACTTCACCGCCATGCTCGACCGTCGCGAGACCGAGTTCCTCGGGCTGCGCGGGCTGCTCATGCAGGCGATGCGTGCCGGCGACAGCCCGGCCGCGCTCGAGCTCGCCCGCCGCGCCCGCCGACTGCGCCCCGATACGCCCTGGGTCCTGACGACGCTGTTCGAACTGGAGAGCCGGGCCGGGCAGTGGCGGGGCGCCGAGGCGACGCTGGCGGAGGCCCAGCGCCGGCGCGTGCTCCCGGTCGAGACGGCGCGGCACCGCCGGGCGGCGGTGCTGCTCGAGCAGGCGCGGGCCGCCGAGGCGGACGACCGCCTGCGCGACGCCGGCGACCTCGCCGCCCGCGCCCACGACGAGGACCGGTCGTTCGCGCCGGCGACGGCCGCCTATGTGCGGCTGCTGGGCGCGACCGACCGCCAGCGCAAGGCCGAGCGCGTGGCGGAGAAGGCGTGGCCGCTCGGGCCGCATCCGGACATCGTCGCCGCCTATGCCGCGCTGGCCGCGCACGCCGACCCGGTCGACGCCGCACGACGCATCGAACGGCTGGTCGCCGGCCTGCCCGACCATGTCGAGAGCCGGATGGCCGTGGCCGCGGCCGCACTCCGCGCCGGCCTCTGGGGCGAGGCGCGCCGCCAGCTCGAAGCCGTCGTTGCCGAACGTCCCTCGTCGCGTGCCTATGCCCTCCTGGCCGAGGTCGAGGAGGGCGAGACCGGCGATCCGGTCGCCGGCCAGAAATGGCTGCGGCTCGCGGCCGACGCGCCGCCGGCGGAGGCCTGGACCTGCACCGCATGCGCCAGCGTCGCCGCCGCCTGGCACGCCATCTGCCCGGCCTGCGGCGCCGTCGACGGGATGCGCTGGCAGGTTCCGGCCGGCGCTCCGCTGCTGCCGCGCACGGCGGAGAGCGCCTGACGCCCGGGCGTCAGCCCGGCAGGTCGGATTCCTCACCCTTCACGGTCATCGGCAGGCCGGCGACCATCATCACCACCCGGTCGGCCATCTCGGCGATGCGCTGGTTCATGCGCCCCGCATGGTCGCGGAAGGCGCGCGCCAGCGCGTTCTCGGGCACGATGCCCTGGCCGACCTCGTTGGCGACCAGGACGACGGGCACCGATGCCTCCTCCAGCGTCGCCAGCAGCCGGTCGGTGGCCGGCTCGACGGCGCGGCCCTCCAGCATCAGGTTGGACAGCCACAGGGTCAGGCAGTCGACCAGGATCGGGCGTCCGGGAAGGGCGTGGGCCTCGATCGCATGGGCGAGGTGGAGCGGTTCCTCGACCGTCGTCCAGAACGGGCCCCGCCGTTCGCGGTGGTGGCGGATGCGCGCTTCCATCTCGCCGTCGCCGGCCGCGGCCGTCGCGATGTAGAGGCCGTTGCCGGCGGCCTCCTCGACGAGCGCCTCGGCGTGCCGGCTCTTGCCCGAGCGCGCCCCGCCGAGGATCAGCGTCACCGGCGGCAGGGCGACGAAGCCGAGGATGCCGGGCGGCGGGCGGCGGGCCATCGGTCCGGTCCTAGGCGGCCATGTGGTTGACGAGCGCGACCCGCCACCCGTGGCCGAGTCCGGGGCCGTCGACATGCTCGAGCCGGGTCAGGGAGACGTTGTCGATCGAGAATGCCAGCGCGGTTTCCGGCGGCACCTGGAGGGCGTGGGCGATGGCGGCGCGGATGGTCCCGCCGTGGGTGACGGCGACGATGTCGCGGCCGCGATGTTCCAGCGTCAGCCGGTCGATCGCCGGCGCCACCCGCCCGAGCAGGTCGACGAAGCTCTCGCCGCCGGGCGGCGCCTCGTGCGCCGGCGCCAGCCAGAAGCGATGCCAGGACTCGCCGCGCTTCTCCTGCAGTTCGGCGTATTTCAGCCCCTGCCAGTCGCCGAAGGACTGCTCGACGAAGGCCGGCTCGCGCAACGGGTCCGGGCCGGTGGCGCCGGCGGCGCGCAGCGCGTCCGCGGTCTGGACGGTGCGCAGCAGCGTGCTGGTGACCCATATGGCGTCGTCCGGAAGCCGCTGCGCCAGCGCCTCGAACAGGGGGCGGTCGGAACAGTCGCACGGGTGATCGGTCTGGCCGTAGATGCGGCCGTCGTTGACGCGCACGGGCGCATGGCGCACCCACCACCAGCGCGTCACGGTGCTCACGGTCATGGCTGGCCGATCCAGCGGCCGATGACCGAGGGGTCGGTGGACAGGGCCAGAAGCATCGCCGTCTCCGTCGTCTGCTGCGTCGCTCCGAGAACGTCGCCGGTGTAGCCGCCGACCTGCCGGCGCGCAAGCAGCGCCAGGGCGACCGTCGCGATCGCCGCCGCCGCCGCCGCGCGGGCCGCGGCGAGAGGTCCGACGGCGGTCGCGGCGAGGCCGAGGCCGAGCAGCAGCGCGATCGCCGCCGTCGCGCCCGAAGGGCGTCCGAGCCCGGCGCCGAGCCCGTCGCTGCGTGCCGGCGGCAGGGCGATCGCGACGGCCGGGAAGGTGGCGCGCGACAGCGCCCCGGCGGCGGCGAGCGCGGCGCAGGCCGCGACGGGCGCGAGCGCGGCCAGCGCCGCCACCTTCAGCGCCAGCGCGAGGCCGAGCGCCAGCACGCCGTAGGTGCCGATGCGGCTGTCGCGCATGATCGCCAGCCGCTCGGCCGGCGTCCGCCGGGCACCGAAGCCGTCGGCGGTGTCGGCGAGGCCATCCTCGTGCAGGCCGCCGGTGAGGAGCGCGGCGGCGGCCAGCGCCAGCAGCGGGCCGGCCACCGCCGGCAGGCCGGCGGCATCGGCGGCGACGAGGACCAGTCCAGCGGCGAATCCGAGGAGCGCCCCGACCAGGGGGCAGACGCGCAGGGAGCGCGCCGCCGCGCCCGGCACCGGCGGCGCCGGGTCGCCCGGCAACGGCACGCGGGTCAGAAGCTGTCCCGCCCGCCGAAGGTCGGCGAGCCAGGCGGCGGCACGGAAATCGTCGGGCGGGGCCGGGTCCACGGGCGCCAGCAATAGCCCGGCGGACGGCGGGGCCGCCATACCGACCGAGGTTGACCGGCCCCCCCATCGGTCCTATGCGGGGGACGCCACCGACCCCAGGACCCCATGCCAGACCCGATCGCCACGCTCGACGAGATGCGCCGCATCCTCGCCATGCTGCCCGGCCCCGACCTCGCCGCCGGCGCCGCGGCGGCCGAGCGCGAGCGCCGGCTGACCAAGCCCGCGGGCGCGCTCGGCCGGCTGGAGGCGGTGGCGGAATGGCTCGCGACCTGGCAGGGGCGGCACCCGCCGGACGTGCGGCGGCCGCGCACCATCGTGTTCGCCGCCAACCATGGCGTCGCGGCGCGCGGGGTCTCCGCCTACCCGCAGGCGGTGACCCAGCAGATGATGGCGAACTTCGCGGCCGGCGGGGCGGCGGTGAACCAGATCTGCACCAGCGTCGATGCCGACCTCCGGGTCTACGAACTCGACCTCGAGCACCCGACGGCGGACTTCACCACCGGCCCCGCCATGACCGAGGAGGGCTGCGCGCGGGCCATGGCCTACGGCATGATGGCGGTCGAGCCCGGGGTCGATCTCATCGCCCTGGGCGAGATGGGGATCGGCAACACGACGGCCGCCGCCGCCCTGGCGCTGGCGCTCTTCGGCGGCGCGGCCACCGACTGGGTCGGGCCCGGGACCGGCGTCGCCGGCCGGGCGCTGGCGGCGAAGACGGCGGCGGTCGCGGCGGCGGTCGCGGCGAACGGCGCGGCCGGCGACCCGTTCGAGACGATGCGGCGGCTCGGCGGCTACGAACTGGCGGCGATCGCCGGTGCAGTCATGGCCGCCCGCCTCGCCCGCATCCCGGTGCTCATCGACGGCTACGCGGCCACGGCGGCGGCCGCCACCCTCTTCGCGGCCGACCCGCGGGCGCTCGATCATTGCCTGGTCGGCCATTGCTCGGCCGAACCGGGGCATCGCCGCCTGCTCGACCGCCTCGGCCAAGAGCCGCTCCTCGACCTCGGGATGCGGCTCGGCGAAGGCTCGGGCGCGACGCTGGCGATCGCCCTGGTCAAGGCGGCCGCCGCCTGTCATGCCGGCATGGCCACCTTCGCCGAAGCGGGCGTCAGCGGCCCGGCCTGAACGCCGGTGCATCCTGCGCCTCATCCGCCACGCGGCCGGTCGGCGGCCGTCGACTCGGGCCGTGCGCGCGGCGCCGAAGCGGCGTATCGTGCACCATGCGGCAATCTACCGCAGAGGCGGCGTACCATGCGCCGGATGAACGGGGACGGGGCCGGACGATGGCGCTGATCGCCGCCGGCCGCCCGCGCCTCGACGGCCGCGGCTGGGTCAACCTGCGCACCCTGGTGGCGATCCGCTGGCTGGCGGTGATCGGCCAGGCGGCGACGCTGCTCTTCGTGCACGTCTCGCTCGAGTATCCGCTGCCGCTGGTCACGGCGCTCCTTGTCGTCGGCGCCTCGGCCGCGGTCAACGTGGTGGCGACCCTGCAGCGGCCGGTGCAGACGCGGCTGACCGACCGCGACGTCGCCGCCTATCTCGCCTTCGACGTCTTCCAGCTCGCGGGCCTGCTGTTCCTCACCGGCGGGCTCGACAATCCGTTCGCGGTGCTGATCCTGGCGCCGGTCACGGTATCCGCCACCATCCTGTCGCGGCCGACCACGATCGGCCTCTGCTTCTTCACGCTCTTCGCCATCGCGGTGCTGGCCGTCTTCCGCTGGCCCCTGCCGTGGCCGGCGCCGGGGCTGGAGCTGCCCTCGACCTACCGCTTCGGCGTCGCCGCGGCGCTGATGCTGGCGACCGTGTTCATCGCCGCCTACACGTGGCAGGTCACCGCCGAGGCGCGGCGCCTCACCGACGCGCTGGCCGCGACCCAGATCGCGCTGGCGCGCGAGCAGCAGCTTTCGGCGGTGGGTGCGCTCGCCGCCGCGGCGGCCCACGAACTGGGCTCGCCGCTCGGCACGATCGCCGTCGTCGCCCGCGAACTGGCGCGCGACCTGCCGGACGGGCCGTGGCGCGACGACCTGGCGCTCCTCGAAAGCCAGGTCGCCCGCTGCCGCGAGATCCTGGCGGAGCTGGCGCAGCGGCCGGAGCGCACGGCGCCGTTCGACGGAATTCCGCTGTCGCTGCTGGTCGAACTCGCCGCGGCGCCGCACCGCCCGCCGCACATCGCCTTCGAGATCGCCCGCGAGGGCGCGGGCGATGCGACCGAGCCCCTGGTGCCGGAACGGCCGGAACTGCGCCACGGGCTCGGCAACCTGCTGCAGAACGCCTTCCAGTTCGCAGATTCCGAAGTGCATGCTACGGTCGGCTGGAACGGCGCGCAGACGTGGATCGTCGTGCGCGACGACGGGCCCGGATTCCGGCCGGAGGTGCTGGCCCGGATCGGCGAGCCGTACGTGTCCGGCCGCGAGCGCCCGGGCGGCTCGATGGGGCTCGGTATCTTCATCGCCGAGACGTTGCTGGCCCGGACCGGCGGGGAAATGGCGGTCGAGAACGCGGCCGACGGCGGAGCCGAAGTGACGATCCGCTGGCACCGCGACAGACTGGAGGGGCAGGAGCAGCCACGCGCATGACCGAACCGACCGAACCGCCCACCGGGCCGACCCTGCTCATCGTCGACGACGACGCGCCGCTCCGCACCCGCCTCGCGACCGCCATGGAGCGCCGCGGCTACCAGGTGACGGTGGCCGAGAGCGTCGCCGCCGGCATCGCCGCCGCGCGCGGCGTCCGCCCGCTCTACGCCGTGTGCGACCTGAAGCTCGGCGACGGCAACGGGCTCGAGGTGGTGCAGGCGGTGCGCGCCGCCCGGCCCGACGCCCGCATCGTCGTGCTGACCGGCTACGGCAACATCGCGACCGCGGTCGCGGCGGTGAAGGCGGGCGCGGTCGACTACCTTGCCAAGCCGACCGACGCCGACGCGATCGAGGCGGCGCTGCGCGCCCAGGGCGACAAGCTGCCGAGCCCGCCGGAACAGCCGATGTCCGCGGACCGGGTGCGCTGGGAACATATCCAGCGCGTCTTCGAGCAGTGCGAGCGCAACGTCTCGGAAACCGCGCGGCGCCTGCGCATGCACCGCCGGACGCTGCAGCGCATCCTCAACAAGCACGCCCCGCGCGACTGAGGGCCGGAGCGCGGCGACGGATGGCGCCGGCGCCCTGTGTACCGGACGGCACCGTCGTCTACGCCGTCGGGGACGTCCACGGCCGCGACGACCTGCTGGCCGAACTGCACGACCGCATCCGGGCGGATGCGGCCCGGCGGGCGGCGGGGCGGCGCGTCCTCGTCCATCTCGGCGACTATGTCGATCGCGGCCCGGCCTCCCGCCACGTCGTCGAGCGTCTGGCGGGGGAGAGCCTGCCCGGCTTCGAGACCGTGTCGCTGAAGGGCAACCACGAGGCCTTCCTCCTGGGCTTCCTGCGCGGCGCCGAAACCGCGGGCGGGTGGCTCGCCAACGGCGGCGCGGCGACCCTCTTCAGCTACGGCGTCGCGCCGCCCGATCCGTGGGACGAGGAGGATGTCGACCGCGCCCGCGCCGCGCTCGCGGCCGCCCTGCCCGCCCGTCACCGCAGCTTCCTCGCGCGCCTGCGGCCGGCCCACCAGGAAGGCGACTACCTGTTCGTCCATGCCGGAATCCGGCCCTGGGCGCCCCTCGACCGGCAGGTCGAAGCCGACCTCCTGTGGATCCGGGAGCCGTTTCTCGAATGGCCCAGGCCGTTCGGCGCGATCGTCGTCCACGGCCATACGATCGTCCGCGGCCCGGACGTCCGCCACAACCGCATCGGCATCGACACCGGCGCCTACACCTCGGGCGTGCTCACCGCCGTCGTCCTGGAAGGGCCCGAGCGGGCGTTCCTCGCGACCGGGACGCCCGCATCGGCCGAGTGACGCGGGGGCGGCCGGACGTGACGGGCGGGGCGGGATCGGCTATCGAGGGCCGGTCTCCCTCCATTCGCGGACGAATCCGGACATGAACAAGCGCATCCTGGTGACCGGCGGGGCGGGCTTTCTCGGCTCCCACCTGGTGGAGCGGCTGCTGGCCGAGGGTCACGAGGTGCTCTCGGTCGACAACTACTTCACCGGCCGCCGGGCCAACCTGGCCCACCTCCTGGACGACAAGCGGCTGGAGGCGATGCGCCACGACATCACCTTTCCGCTCTATGTCGAGGTCGACGAGATCTACAACCTCGCCTGCCCCGCCTCGCCGATCCACTACCAGTTCGACCCGGTGCAGACGACCAAGACCAGCGTGCTCGGCTCGATCAACATGCTGGGGCTGGCCAAGCGGCTGAAGGCCAAGATCCTCCTGTCCTCGACATCGGAGGTCTATGGCGACCCGCTCGTCCACCCGCAGACCGAGGAATACCGCGGCAACGTCAACACCATCGGCCCGCGCGCCTGCTACGACGAGGGCAAGCGCTGCGCCGAGACGCTGTTCTTCGACTACCACCGCCAGCACGGGCTGCGCATCCGGGTGGCGCGCATCTTCAACACCTACGGTCCGCGGATGCACCCCAACGACGGGCGGGTGGTGTCGAACTTCGTCGTCCAGGCCCTGAAGAACGCGCCCATCAGCGTCTATGGCGACGGGATGCAGACGCGGGCCTTCTGCTACGTCGACGACATGATCGACGGCCTGTGGCGTCTCATGAACGCCCCGGACGCCGTGACCGGGCCGATCAACATCGGCAATCCCGTCGAAATTCCGGTCATCGAGCTGGCCCGCCGGGTGATCGCGATGACCGGCTCGCGCTCGACGATCGAGCATCGGCCGCTGCCGGTGGACGACCCGCTGCAGCGCTGCCCGGTGATCGACAAGGCGCGGGACCTGCTCGGCTGGAATCCGGGGGTGCCGCTGGAGATCGGCCTCGGCAAGACGATCGCCTATTTCGACGGCGAGCTGCGCCGCGGCGCGATCGCCTGACGTTCAGTCGCCGGCGGGCCGGAGCCAGCCGCCGGCGGGCCGGAGCAGGGGGACGTGCGGGGCCGCGTCCGGCGGCAGCAGCCCGGCGAGGCGCGGATCGTCCAGCACCTCGACCCCGGTGGCGTAGGCGGCGAAACCGCAGGCGAGATAGAAGGGCACGGCGGCCGGGTGGTCGTGGGTGCAGGTGTGCAGCCACACCCGCTCCGGCCCGCCGGCGAAGGCGTGGGCGAGCGTGGCGGCCATCATCCGCCGGCCGAGGCCGCGGCCCGTCGCTTCGGGGACAAGGCCGAAATCGAGGATCTCGACCGATCGCGGGTCGCCGCGGTCGAGGACGACCAGCCCCACCTCCGCCCGCGCTTCGCAGGCGACGAAGATCTCGAGCGACGGATCGGCGATGGCTTCGGCCAGCGCCGCATCGTCGAGTTCGAGATGCATGGACCACAGCCACGGCGTCCCGACCCGCAGGAACAGGGCCCGGTACCAGGCGGGATCGGGCCGGACGACCCGGCGCAGCGCCAGCGGCGGAGCGATCGGGGTCGCGGGCGGCGCCCGCATCTCGAGCCAGGTGACCACGTTCAGGATCTTGCCCGGCGGGAAGACGTGGTAGCCGTCGGCCAGCGGGGCCGGCCCGGTCGTCCGGCCGTCGCAGGACGCCTTCGTCATCGCCGGCCGAACCCGGCTCAGTTGGAGCGGTTCGGCCGCCGGACGCGCAGGGCCGCGTCCCTGGCCGGATCGACCCACCAGGTCGAGAGGAAGCCCAGGCTGTACCTGGCGGTGACGGGCGGGCGCGCAAAACGGTCCCAGTAGGCGATCCGCCAGGTGCGGATATGCCAGTTGGGGATGGTGTAGTGGCCCCACAGCAGCACGCGGTCGAGGGCGCGCGTGCGGGTGACCAGCGCCTGACGGTCGGGCGCGTTGACGACGAGGTCGACCAGCCGGTCGACCACCGGATCGGCGATGCCGATGGTGTTGCGGCTGCCCTCGACCTTGGCGGCGGCCGACGACCACATGTCGCGCTGCTCGTTGCCGGGCGAGAGCGACTGCGGGAAGACCTCGACCGTCATGTCGTAGTCGAAGGTCTCCATGCGCTTCTGGTACTGCGCCGTGTCGACGGTACGGACGCGCGCCTGGATGCCGAGTCGCTCCAGGTTCTTGACGAAGGGCAGCGCGATGCGCTCCCAGGTCGGCTGCGACAGCAGGATCTCGAACGTCATCGCCTGGCCGGTCTTCTCGTCGACGAGCCGGCGATCGCGGATCGTCCAGCCGGCCTGCTTCAGCAGTTCGAAGGCGATGCGCAGGTTGTCGCGCAGGTTGCCGCTGCCGTCGGTGCTGGGCGGCTCGTAGGCCGTGGTGAAGACCTCTTCCGGAAGCTGCTTGCGGAAGGGTTCGAGGATCGCCAGTTCGGCCGGGCTCGGCAGGCCGGAGGCGGCAAGCTCGGAATTCGAGAAGTAGCTGCGGGTGCGGGTATAGGCACCGTAGAAGAGGGTCCGGTTCGTCCACTCGAAATCGAACGCATACCCGATCGCCTGCCGGACCCGGCGGTCGGCGAAGATCGGGCGGCGGATGTTGAAGACGAAGCCCTGCATGCCGGTCGGCTGCTCGTTGGCGATCTCCTCGCGCTTGATGAGCCCCTCGGAGACGGCCGGCGCGTCGTAGCCCGTGGCCCAGTCCTTGGCCACGTTCTCCTGCCGGAAGTCGTACTCGCCGCCCTTGAAGGCCTCCAGCGCCACCGTCGAGTCGCGGTAGTAGTCGAAGCGGATGCGTCCGAAATTGTACTGGCCCTTGAGGGCCGGGATGTTCTCCGACCAGTGGTTTTCGATCCGCCGGTAGGTGATCGAACGGCCGGCGTCGGCCGTCTCGACGACGTAGGGCCCGCTGCCGAGGGGCGCCTCCAGGGTCGTCTTCTCGAAGTCCCGCGTCGACCAGTAGGCGCGGGACAGGACCGGCATCTGGCCGACGATCAGGGGCAGTTCGGGGTTGTCGTTGGCGCGGAAGGTGAACCGCACCTGGCGGGGGCCGGTCGCCTCCGCCTTGATCACGTCGGCGTAGTAGGTGCGATAGAAGGGAGCGCCCTTCGCCTTCAGGGTCTCGAAGGAGAAGACGAGGTCGTCGGCGGTGACCGGGCTGCCGTCGTTGAAGCGCGCCTGCGGCCGCAGGTTGAACGCGACCCAGCTCCGATCGGCGGGTACGACGAAGCTCTCGGCCACCACGCCGTACTCGGAAAAGGCCTCGTCGCCCGAATTCATGGTCAGGGTCTGGAACAACAGGCCGGCGCCGGCGGCGGGCACGCCCTTCAGCGTGAAGGGGTTGAGCGTGTCGTAGGTGCCGATCGCCGCCATGCGGACGGTACCGCCCTTCGGCGCGTCGGGATTGACGTAGTCGAAATGGGTGAAGCCCGGCGGATACTTGAGCTCGCCGAACATCGACATGCCGTGGCGCGGCGTCTCGTCCGCCAGGGCGGGCGCCAGAGGGGGCGACGCGACGGCCAGCAGGGCGGCGGCGAGGATGCTGCGGGCGATGGCATTCATCGGCGGCCTCTCGTTGCGGTCGCGACTCGGATCCTACCTGTGGCGTCGGAAGGGCGACGGCAAGCCGTGCCCGCCGCCGCGATCGATGAATTCGCGGTCAGCCGGCCGCTTCCGACCGCCATGCCAGGCATTCGAGGGCGGCGGCATGGGCGCGGACATCGCCGGCGATGGCCGAACGCTTGCCCGAGCCGAGGCGGAGCGGCCGCCCGTCCCAATCGGTCGCGATGCCGCCCGCCCCCTCGATCACCGGGACGAGGGCGCAGAAGTCGTAGGGCTGGAGCGAGGATTCGACGACGAGGTCGGCATGGCCGGAGGCCACCATCGCCGTGGCGTAGCAGTCCGTGCCCCACCGCATGAGCTTGACGCTACGCCGCAGCCGCTCGAACGCGTCGACCTCCGCGCCCTTGAACATGTCGGGCGAGGTCGCGAAGAGCGTCGCCCGGTCCAGCCGGTCGCAGGCGCGGGCGCGGACCGGCCGGCCGTTCAGCGTCGTGCCATGGCCCTCGGCCCCCAGCCATCGCTCGCCGGAAATCGGCTGGTCGATCACGCCGAGCACGGGGCGGCCGCCCTGGAGCAGGGCGATCAGGGTTCCGAACACGGGCACGCCGGAAATGAACGCCTTGGTACCGTCGATCGGGTCGAGCACCCAGACGAACTCGGCGTCGAGCCGGACGGCGCCGTGTTCCTCGCCGAGGATGCCGTGGTCGGGAAACGCGTCCCCGATCAGCCGGCGCATGGCCGTCTCGGCATCGCGGTCGGCGATCGTGACGGGGCTCTCGTCGGCCTTGTCGTCGATCGCGACACCGGAGCGGAAATGCGGCCGGATGACCGCGCCCGCGGCGTCGGCCAGACGCCCGGCCAGCGCCAGCGCGCCGGCCGGGAAGGACGCCGCGGTCACGGCAGCGGCTTGGGACTGGCGCTCAGCGACCGCAGATACGCGATGAGGGCGGCGCGGTCGCTGGCCTTCGGCAGGCCGGCGAAGGCCATCTTGGTGCCGGGCGCGTACGCCTTCGGGTTGGCGAGGAACTGGTTCAACTCCTCGTAGTCCCAGTTGCCCGGCTTGTTCTTGATGGCGTCGGAATAGGCGAAGCCCTCCGCGTGCGCGTGCTTGGCGCCGACGATGTCCCACAGGTTCGGGCCGACGCGGTTGGGGCCGCCCTGGGTGAAGGTGTGGCAGGCGGTGCACTTCTTCGACTGGGTCTCGCCGGCCGCCACGTCCGCCGCCGCCAGGAGGGGCGCGATCGGCTCGATCGGGGCCGGGCCCGTGGCGGCGGCCGGCGCCGCCGCCTGGCCCACGCCCTCGACCTTGTAGACGCTCTGCTCGAGCTTGTGCGGATGCACGAGGATGCCGGCGATGAAGCCGCTGGTCATGGCGATGATGCCGGCCGTCAGCACCGCCGCAGCGATCTTGTTCGTCTCCAGGTTCATGGCCGCGACCTCGTACTCCCGCTGGGCTTCATCGGACGGCTCGACACCGCGCCCGGCCGGCCGCTCGCGCACGCCACCGGCGGGCGCCCGGGCCGCTCCGGGAACCGCCATGAGATACATGCGAAAGCCGCTGACAGCATCAGGAAAATGTGCTTCATCCGGTCGCGCCGCGGATGCCAAGCCTCTGGAAAGGCGGGGATTTCCGCTGCGGCATAACGACGCACGGCGGCCCGACGTGACCCTTCCCGCGCACCCCATCGTGGTGATCCCCGCCCGGCTGGCGGCGACCCGCCTGCCGAACAAGCCGCTCGCCGACATCCACGGCGAACCGATGATCGTCCATGTCTGGCGCCGCGCCATGGAGGCGGCGATCGGTCCCGTCCTGGTCGCCGCCGGCGACCCGCCGATCGTCGACGCCATCGAGCGCGCGGGCGGACGCGCGATCCTGACCGACCCCGAGCTGCCGCGCGGCAGCGACCGGGTGTGGGCGGCCCTGCAGGCCTTCGATCCCGCGGGCCGGCACGACGCGATCGTCAACGTGCAGGGCGACCTGCCGACGATCGACCCGGCGGTCGTCCGCCGCGCGCTCGACCCGCTGGCCGACCCGGCCGTCGCGATCGCGACGCTCGCCGCCGAGATCACGCGCGACGAGGAGCGCACCAATCCCAACGTCGTCAAGGCGGTGGCGCCGCTGGCGCCGGGCCGGCCGATCGCCCGCGCCCTCTACTTCACGCGCGCCACGGCGCCGTCGGGCGAGGGGCCGCTCTACCACCACATCGGGCTCTACGCCTTCCGGCGCGAGGCGCTGGAACGGTTCGTCGCCCTGCCGCAGGGCATCCTCGAGCAGCGCGAGAGCCTGGAGCAGCTGCGCGCCCTCGAGGCCGGCATGCGCATCGACGTGGCGCTGGTCGAGACCGTTCCGCTCGGCGTCGACACGCCGGCCGACCTGGAACGGGCGCGGGCGATGCTCGCGCCCAGGGCCGCCCGCTGAGAGATCATCGAAGGAAGTCACCGCCGTGAACACGCGATCACCCCGACGCATCGCCTTCCAGGGCCAGCTCGGCGCCTATTCGCACCTCGCCTGCCGGCACGCCCGGCCGGACTACGAGCCCTTGCCCTGCGCCGCCTTCGAGGACGCCTTCGCCGCCGTCGCCGAGGGCGCGGCGCAGCTGGCGATGATCCCGATCGACAATTCCGTGGCCGGCCGGGTGGCGGACATCCACCACCTGATGCCGCATTCGGGCCTGCACATCGTCGGCGAACATTTCGAGCCGGTGCGCCACCATCTGCTGGCGATGCCTGGGGCGACCCTGTCCGACCTGCGCCAGGTGCGCAGCCATATCCATGCCCTGCCGCAGTGCCGCGACTTCCTCCGCCGCCACGGGCTGGAGGCGGTGGTGGCGGCGGACACGGCCGGCGCCGCGCGCGACGTCGCTGCCCTCCGCGACCCGACGGTCGGCGCCATCGCCTCCTCGCTCGCGGGTGAAATCTACGGCCTCGTCTCGCTGGCCGCCGACATCGCCGACGCCGCCGACAACACGACGCGCTTCGTCGTCCTGGCGCGCGAGCCCGACGTGCCCGAGCCCGGGTCGGGACCGCTCGTCACGACCTTCGTCTTCCGGGTCCGCAGCGTGCCGGCGGCCCTCTACAAGGCGCTCGGCGGTTTCGCCACCAACGGCGTCAACATGACGAAGCTCGAGAGCTACATGGTCCAGGGCCGCTTCGAGGCGACCCAGTTCTATGCCGACGTCGAGGGCCATCCCGAGGACCGGTCGCTGCGGCTGGCGCTGGAGGAACTGCGCTTCTTCTCGCGCGACCTGCGCATCCTCGGCGTCTATCCGGCCCATCCCTACCGCGCGGCGAATCCTTCCGAAGCCGACTGAACGCCCGGCGCCGCGGGCAGGTCGGCGACGAACCGGGCGAGTTCGCTGGCGACCGGCGGGTCGTCGCGGGAGAGGGGCGAGAAGGCGAGGACGGTCCCCGCATGTCCGGTGCCGGCATGCAGGCGGAGCGTGACCGGCACGCCCAGCGACCGCATGCGCTCGGCCAGCCGGTGCGAATTGCGCGGCAGGACCGTGTCGTCGTCGCCGCCATGGACCAGCAGGGTCGGCGGGGCGCCGGCCGCGGCGACCCGCACCGGCTGGGTCGCCTCGGGGCTCTCGACATGCCCGAACACGCGGCGGGTGACCGGATCGGCGAGGGGCAGGAAGTCGTAGGGTCCGGACAGGCCGACGAACCCGGCGATCGCCGCCCGGTCGATGCCGTGGGCCGCCAGCCATTTCGGCTCGGTCGCCACCATCGCGGCGTTGTAGGCGCCGGCGGAATGGCCCATCAGCACGATCCGCCCCGGGTCGCCGCCGAGGTCGGTCGCGTTCCGCACCGTCCAGGCGACGGCGGCGGCGACGTCCTCGACGAAGCCGGGCCAGCGTCCTTCCGGATGCAGCCGGTAGTCCGGAACGACCGCGACATAGCCGCGCGTCGCCAGTTCCTGGCCGACGAAGCGGTACTGCCCGCGCCGCCCCTCGCTCCAGGAGCCGCCGTGGACGAACACCACCACCGCCGGCGGCCGGGCGCCCGGCGCCGGGAGGTAGAGGTCGAGCCGCTGCCGCGGGCCGGGCCCGTAGGCGACCCCGAGCCGCCGCTCCTCCGCCGTGGTCGCGACGACGGCGTCGAGCAGGTCGAGCGGGGCGCAGCCGGCAAGCGCCAGGGAGCCGAGCAGCGGGCGGGCGAGGGTCGAGAGGAAGGACGTCATTGCCGCTTCTACGCGGTGGGGCGCCCTTCCGGATCGGCTGCCGGCGGCCTCAGACCGGAACCTCGCCCTTCAACCAGTCCTCGACCAGGCGGCGCGCGATCGAATCCGGCCGCGGCAGGCGGAAGCGGTCGTCGGCCGGATGGGCGAGGATCCAGTCGCGGTCGTACCAGGCCGCCCGCTCCAGCTCGTTGGTGTCGACCACGATCTCGTCGGTGACGGCGCGGGCATGGAACCCGAGCATGATCGAGGAGGGAAAGGGCCAGGGCTGCGAGGAGTGGTAGCGGACCTCGTCGACGACGATGCCGGTCTCCTCCCGGACTTCGCGGGCGACCGCGTCCTCCAGGCTCTCGCCCGGCTCGACGAACCCGGCGAGCGTCGAATGCATGCCCGGCGGGAATTGCGGCTGGCGGCCGAGCAGGCAGCGGTCGCCGCGATGGACGAGCATGATGACGGCCGGGTCGGTGCGCGGGAAATGGCTGGCGTTGCAGGCGGGATTGCTGCACCGGCGCTGGTGGCCGGCCTCGCTCGACTGGGTCGGGCTGCCGCAGACGCCGCAGAAGCGGTGCCGGGAATGCCAGTGCAGGATGCCGCGCGCGAAGGCCAGCATGCCGCCCTCGGCATGGCGCAGCGCCGGGCCGACCCGCCTGAGGTCGAAGAAGTCGCCGAGGTCGGCGATGCCGGGCAGCTCCAGCGGCGCCTCCTCCGCCGACAGGTCGACCGCGAAATGCGCGACCCCGTCCTGGGTGCCGAGCAGCGCCACCGTGGCGCCGGCCTCGATCTGCCGGCGGAGCGCGCTCGCCGGCAGCCAGCCGGCGGCCGGCTCGGCGCCGCGGGCGATGAAGTTCTGCGACCGCCAGACCGGCTGGACGCGGGTTTCGGGGTCGGCCAGACGCTCGGCGAGCCAGTCGGCGTCCCGGCGCAGGTGGCTGACCCGGTCGAGACCGCTCGAGGCGTAGAAATTGGGGCGATTCATCGCAGACGACAGTGGCACGCGGCCGGTCCCGCCCGCAATCGCCGCCCCCTGGCAGGGCGGCGATTGCGGGTGGCGGTCACACCAGCAGGAAATCGTCGGCCGACAGGGACGACCGGGTCACGCCGGCCAGCAGGAAGCCGTGGCCGCCGCCGAGATCGACATAGACGCCGTCCGCGGTGTCGGTCGCCCGCGCCAGGAGGTCGGCCGCCGAGGCGATGGCGATGCCGTTGAGGATGCCTCCGGCGTCGAGGTCGATCAGCAGCAGGTCGGCGGCGGGATCGAAGTCGGACACCCGGTCGCTGCCGCTCTCGGCCGCGAACAGGAACCGGTCCGACCCGGCGCCGCCCGCCATCGTGTCGTTGCCGCGATCGCCCGCCAGCAGGTCGTCGTCGGCACCGCCGCTGAGCTGGTCCTCGCCCTGGCCGCCGCGGAGCGTGTCGCGGCCGGCGGCGCCCTCCAGCACGTCGCTGCCCCTGTTGCCGGCCAGCCAGTCGTCGCCATTGTCGCCGTAGAGCCGGTCGCTGCCCTGGCCCCCGAAGACCGTGTCGCCGCCTTCGCCGCCATGGAGCTCGTCGCTGCCGAGGTTGCCGTGCAGCCAGTCGTTGCCGTTGTCGCCGAACAGCCGGTCGCCCTCGCCCTGGCCGAAGACGGTGTCGTCGCCGGCGCCGCCGCGGATCGAGTCGGCCGAGGAACCGCCGTTGACCCAGTCGCTGGCGAAGCCGTGGCCATAGAAGATGCTGCCCGGACCGCCGAAATCGGCCCACGGCACGCCGCGCTCGATCGCGATGGTGAAGGCGCCCGAAAGTTCCGATTCGTTGCCGGCGGCGTCGGTGGCCGTGGCCCAGAAGCGGTAGGTGCCGATCGCGAGCTGGGTCCCGGTATGGTCGAAGACCCAGTTCCCGTCCGCGTCGGTCTCGACCGTCCCGATCCGCAACTCGCCCTTGTACGGGTCGGTGCGATAGAGGTTGATGATCGTGCCCGGTTCGGCCGTGCCGCGGATCAGCAGCGTGCGGTCGGTGGTGGCGTGGCCGGAGGAATTGCCGGCGTTGTCGGTGAAGCCGACGATGGTTGGCGCGTCCGGCGGCACGGTGTCGTTCGGGTCGGTGGGCGCCGGCGGGGTCGTCCGCGGCAGGTTCTGGATGGTCAGGAAGTGGGCGCCGCTGCCGGCGCCGCTGTCGACGATCGCCTCGCCCCGGCCGGGGTCGAAGTCGACCGTGCCCCAGTGCGAACCCGTCAGGTAGAGCTTGCCGTCGCGGATGTCGCTGCCGCCGGCCTGCTCGAACCCGGTCGATCCCCAGTCCGCCGCCGGTTCCGAGGTCTGAACCCAGATCAGCTTGCCGTCGCCGTTGTACTTGGCGGTGAAGTGGTTCGTGGCACCGCCCAGCCCATCGGGCGCCACCAGCTCGAGCGTGCCGGGGCCCGAGTCGAAATCGACCGTCCCCCCGAACGAGCCCGAGACGTAGACGCTGCCATCGCCGTCGACCGACAGCGCCCCGGCCTGCGCGCCGCCGACCTGGGCGATGTCGTCATACGAGAACGCGCCGGTCGTCCGCGCCCACAGCAGATCGCCGTCGGGATCGTACTTGGCGACGAAGTAGTTGTAGACGAAGTCGCCCTGGCCGGTCGCGAGCACCTGCCCGTCCAGCGTCAGGGTGCCGTCGAACCAGCCGGCCAGGAAGATGTTCCCGGAGGCGTCGGTCGCGACATCCGCCACGCTCTCCAGGCCCGAGGAGTCGTCGGCCGTCACCGCCCACCGGAAGTCGCCGTCGGCGTCGTACTTCGCGAGGAAGAAGTTCCCCTGGTCGTAGGCTCCGGTCGCCTCGAGGCTGGTCGTGCCCGGGCCCGGATCGAAGTCGACGGTGCCGGTGAAGTCGCCCGCCACGATCACGTTGCCGTCGGCATCGACGGCGACGGCAGAGGCGGACTCGTCCAGGGTCGAGCTACCGGACGAAACCGCCCACAGCAGGTTGCCGTCGGGATCGTACTTGAGGACGAAAAGGTCCTGGTCCTGCGACGGACCGGTCCCGGTGGAGACGAGCTCGACCGTCCCGGCGCCGGGATCGAAGTCGACCGTCTGGCGGAACGAGCCGACGACGTAGATCGCGTCATTGCCGTCGACCGCGACGTCCTCGGCCCGTTCGTTGAGGGACGAACCATCGGCGGTGCGGGCCCAGACGAGGTCGCCGTCGGCATCGAACTTGGCGACGAAATGGTTCATCTCGGCGCCGAAGCCCTGGCCGGTCGAGGTCAGGGCCGGGACCGCGGTTCCGGGATCGAAGTCGAGCGTCTGCGAGAACCAGCCGACGGCGACCACGTCGTCGTCGCCGTCGACGGCGACGCCGGTGACGGCGGTCGCGTTGCCGTTCGAGGCGCCGCCGGCCGTGCGCAGCCATTCGAGGGCGCCGTCCTCGTCGTACTTGGCGACGAAGCCGGCCTGGTAGCCGGAGTTGGGCGTCGTCCCCTGGAGGACGCCCGTACCGGCGTCGAAATCGACGGTGCCCTTGAAGTGGCCGCCGACATAGGCGCCGCCCGCCGAGTCGGCGGCGACGGTGCTGCCGCTCGAAGTGCCGGAACCGCCTCCGGATATTGCCAGAATCGCCACGCCGCCCCCCGCTGATGTCTGCGCTAACACGGGGAGTCTAGGCGGCACGTCCAGTGGTAGTGTCAGAAATGAATCTGGCTCGCACTTGCAGCGTCGATTTGTCGCAAGGAAGCGGAGATCATCAACCTGACGGCGCAATGGATGCGTGCGGCCCCAGCCGACGCGGGATCGTCACGGATCTGTCACAACCACTGGCGTGGGTGGGGCCGGCGCCCGGTGCCGACGCAGCGCAACCGAATCGCCGCCGGCCGCGGTGAAGGCTGCGACCAGAACGTGTATCCGGGTGCCCTGCCCCGGGAAGGGGACCCTTCAGCCCAGGTCCGGGCGCGCGTCGGCGACGTGGCAGGCGACGTCCCGCCCCGCCACGCGGCGCAGGGCCGGCCGTTCGCTGCGGCAACGGTCGATCGCCAGCGGGCAGCGCGGGTGGAACGGGCATCCCGACGGCGGGTTCATGGCGCTCGGAATCTCGCCGCGGACGGCGGCCCGCCGCCGCGGCCGGTCCGGGCGCGGCAGCGGGGCGGCGGCCAGCAGCGCCTCGGTGTAGGGATGGAGCGGGTGGCCATAGACGATGTCCTTCGGCCCGATCTCGACGATCCGGCCGAGATACATGACCGCGACCCGGTCGGAGATGTGCCGGACGATCCTCAGGTCGTGCGAGACGAAGACGTAGGCGAGGCCGCGGTCGCGCTGAAGGTCGCGCAGCAGGTTGACGACCTGCGCCTGCACCGAGACGTCGAGCGCCGACACCGGTTCGTCGCAGACGACGAGGTCGGGATCGAGGGCAAGCGCGCGGGCGATTCCGATGCGCTGCCGCTGGCCGCCCGAGAACTGGTGCGCGTAGCGCCGTCCGTGCTCGGGCGCGAGGCCGACCATCTCCAGCAGTTCCGGCGCGCGGCGCTGCCGCTCGGCGCGCGGCCGACCGGCGAGGAGCAGCGGCTCGGTCACGATCGCGTCGACCCGCATCCGCGGGTTGAGGGAGCCGAACGGGTCCTGGAAGATCATCTGGAAGCGCCGCCGGAGCGCCGGCAGCGTGGCACCGTCGGCGGCGGTCAGGTCGGTACCGTCGAAACGGACCGTGCCGGCGGTGGGCTCGAGGAGGCGGATCAGCAGCCGTCCCAGGGTCGACTTGCCGCAGCCGCTCTCGCCGACCAGTCCCAGCACCTCGCCGCGGGCGACCGTCAGATCGACCCCGTCGACGGCGCGCACGGTGCCGACCCGGCGCATGCCGAGCGCCCCGCCGAGCACGGGAAAGTGCTTGGTCAGCCCTTCGGCCCGCAGCAACTCGGTCATGCCGGTGCCCGTCCGCGTCCGTCGTCGCCGACCGGACGGATGCAGGCTGCCTCGTGGCCGGGCGCGATCTCGGTCAGCGGCGGTTCCGCCGCCCGGCACGGGGCGACGGCGCGCGGGCAGCGCGGCGCGAAGCGGCAGCCGGGCGGCATCGCCCCCGGAGCCGGCACCGAACCCTCGATCACCGCCAGTCGGTCGGAGGTGCCCTCGTCGGGGATGCAGTCGAGGAGGGCGGCCGTATAGGGATGGGCGGCGGCGGCGAAGAGGCGCGCCGTTCCCGTGCGCTCCGCCACCCGGCCGGCATAGAGCACGACGACGCGGTGCGCGTGCTCGGCGACGACGCCGAGATCGTGGGTGATGAAGAGGATGCCCATCCCGAACTCCTGCTGGAGGTCGGCCAGCAGGTCCATGATCTGGGCCTGGATGGTGACGTCGAGCGCGGTGGTCGGCTCGTCGGCGATCAGCAGCGCCGGCCGGCAGGCCAGCGCGGCCGCGATCATCACGCGCTGGCGCATCCCTCCCGACAGGCGGTGCGGGTAGTCGTCGGCGCGCTGGGCGGCCGACGGGATGCCGACCCGGTCGAGAAGGCGGATCGCCTCGGCCCGGGCCTCGCGGCGGGACAGGCCGCGGTGCAGGCGCAGGGGCTCCATGACGTGGCCGCCCACCGACAGCAGCGGGTTCAGCGACGACATCGGCTCCTGGAAGATCATGGCGATGCGGTCGCCGCGCAGCTTCGCGAGCTCGCGCTCCGGCAGGCCGACGAGATCGCGCCCGGCGAAACGGACATGGCCGCCGGCGATCCGCCCCGGTTCCTGCAGCAGGCCCATGACGGCGAGCGCGGTGACGCTCTTGCCGCTGCCGCTCTCGCCGACGAGTGCTACGGTCTCGCCGGCATCGACGGCGAAGCCGACCCGGTCGACGACGACGCTCGGCCGCCGCGTCTCGCCGAAGGCGACGGAGAGGGCGTCGATCTCGAGCAGCGCCATCGCCGGCCGGGACGCGGGCTCAGCCCGGCCGCTTGCCGGCGGCGCGCGCCGCCGCGACATGGGCCGGCGGCACGCCGAACTGGCGCTCGATGCCGCGTTCCTTCAGCCAGTCCTTGTGGCGGCCGACGCGCGGGTTGTTGCAGCGTTCGGCATAGAACGGCACGAGCGGCTGGAACCAGTCGAACTGGCGCCGCAGTTCGGCGATCGGCTCCATGGCGTGGTCGACGCGCAGGTCGATGCGGGCCACCGCCTGGTTGTCGTAGACGAGGATCGCGGCCGAAGTCTGGCCTTCGACCTGGCCGCCGGAGTCGCGCCCGGCCTCGATCGCCCGCATCAGCCGCTCGTCGAACGGCTGGTCGGCATGGGCGAGATAGGCGTCGTGGATCGCCTGCACGACGTGGGCGCCCTCCAGCAGGTTGCCCATGGCGACGAAGCCGTCGCCGACGATGTGGCCGGCCCATTCGCGATTGCGCAGGCCGGTGCGGGCGAGCGCGGTGCCGTGGACGTCGATGACCGCGATCTGGCGATATTCGACGTCGACGTCGCTGTCCTCCAGTTCGCGCATCACCTTGGGCGCCTTGAACCCCATCTCCAGCAGCTTCATGCCGACGCGTGCGATGCGCGGCTCCGGCGTCGCCTGGTGGGCGATGACCCCGACATTGTGCATGACGTGGACGCAGCGCGAGCCGACGGCGGGCGAACTGGTCGCGATGCAGATGCCGAGCGAGCCGGTGGTGGGACAGCGGGCCGCGACGGTGAAAGTCATCTCGCCTCCTCTGCCGGCGGGCTGCCGGTCGAATTGTCCGGACGACCATACATTCGGTCATTGTCGGCCGCAACTGCGTCCGCTATCGTTCCTCCCGGGCAACCATGGGGAGCCAGGAAGCAATGCTGGGGCCATTCGGAGAGGAATTCTCCACGTTCGCCATTTCGGCGCGCTGTCCCGACACGGGCAAGTTCGGCGTCGCCATCTCGACGCGCCCGATGTGCGTCGGTGCCCGCTGCCCCTTCGTCCGCCCCGGCCGCGGCGTCGTCGTCACCATGGCGGTGACCGATCCCCGCCTCGGGCCGCTGGGCCTGCGGCTGCTCGACCTCGGCTACTCGGCCCAGCGGGTGCTGGACGAGATTGCGGCGAGCGACCCGCACGTCGAGTACCGCCAGCTCTCGGTCATCGACCGCGACGGCAACGCCGTCGCGCGCACCGGCTCGGACAACAAGGACTGGTCGGGCCATTTCTGCGAGCCGAACATGGTCGCGATGGGCAACGGCCTGATTTCCGAGCGCACTGCGTCGGCGATGGCCGACATCTTCCGCAAGACGGCGGGCGACGACCTCGAGGAGCGCCTGATGGCGGCGCTGGAGGCCGGCCGCGACGCCGGCGGCCAGCATGGCGGCCAGCATTCCGCGGCGCTGCTGGTCTACCGGACGCAGGAGTATCCGCTGGTCGACCTCCGGGTCGACGACCATGCGGAGCCGATCGGCGAGCTCCGCCGGATGTTCGACATCTACCGGCCGCAGATCGAGTACTACGAGACCCGGCCCTGGCAGCCCTGGGCGCTCGGCGTCGTCGAGGACTGGGTGGCGGCCCGCGCCGCCGCCCGGAAGGGGGCGCAGTCATGACCTTCACCGTCGTCGGCCGCTGCCCGCGGACCAAGATGCTGGGCGTCGCCATGGCGACCCATGCGCCCGCCGTCGGCAACCGCTGCCCGGTCGTCATTCCGCGCATGGGCGCGGCCTCCGTGCAGGCGATCGCCGACCCGCGCCTGACGCTGCTCTGCACGAAGCTCATCGGCCTCGGCTACCATGCCGGCAAGATCATCCAGGAGCTGGAGACGAGCGACCCGAACGCGCCCTTGCGCCAGATCGGCGTCGTCGACGCCTGGGGCAACGCCGCCGCCATGACCGGGTCGGGCAACGGCGCCTATGCCGGGCACATCCTGGGCCAGGGCTGGCTCGTCATGGGCAACGGCGTCATCGGCGCCGGGGTCATCGAGGCGATGGCCGCGTCGATGGCGGCCACCGGCGACGAGCTGCTGGAAGAGCGGCTGGTCCGCGCGGTCGAGGCCGGCGGCGCTGCCGGCGGCCAGGCCGACGGCCACTTCTCGTCCTCGATCCTGGTCTATGGCGACGAGCCCTTCGCCTACATCGACCTCCGCGTCGACGTCCACGCGGAGCCGATCGGCGAGCTGCGCCGCATCTTCGAGTGGTTCCGGCCGCTGCTGCCCTACTACGCCGAGCGGCCCTACAACCCGCGCCTGCCCCGCGACGACCGCTGGCGCGAGCAGCAGGTCCGGCAGTGACCCGGCCCTGATCCGCCCGACCCTCACCTCCAGCCCGAAGGGAGATACCCGCATGCGACGTCTCATCGGGGCAGCCGCCCTCGCCGCCACGGTCCTCGCCGGTCCCTGCCTTGCCCAGGCCAAGGACGACACGCTGGTGGTGGGGGCCGCGGTCTTCACCGATTCGCTGAGCCCGGCCGCCGGCGGCTACATCACCCTCAGCCTCGTCTACCAGACCTGGGAGCCGCTGGTCGCCCGCGACGCCGACGACAAGCTGGTGCCGTCCCTGGCCGAACGCTGGGAGGCCCTGAGCCCCACCCACTGGCGCTTCCACCTGCGGCGCGGCGTCAAGTGGCACGACGGCACGCCCTTCACCGCGGCCGACGTCAAGTTCACCGTCGACTACGTCACCGACCCCAAGACGGTCTATGTCCGCAAGGGCCGCATCGCCGGCATCGTCGGCACCGACGTGGTCGACGACCATACGGTCGACATCCGCACGGCCAAGCCGGCGCCGCTGCTGCTGCGCGGCCTGGCCGACATCGCCATCGAGCAGAAGGCGACGACCGAGAAGCTGGGCCAGAAGGAGGCCCATCGCCGGCCGGTCGGCACCGGCCCGTGGAAGTACCAGGAGTGGGTGGCCGGCGACCATTACGACCTCGTCGCCAACCCCGACTACTGGGGCGGGCCGCCGGCGATGAAGAAGCTGCGCATCCGCGCCATCTCGGAGGGTGCCACCCGCGTTGCCTCGCTGATCGCCGGCGAGACCCACATCATCGAGGAGGTGCCGGTCGACCTCCTGCCGTCGGTCGAGCGCCGCCGCAACCTCAAGATCGACGCCACCGAATCCTCGGTCAGCCTCGTCCTCACCTTCGACACCCGCAAGCCGCCCTTCGACGACGTGCGGGTGCGCCGGGCGGTGGACCATGCGATCGACAAGAAGACCCTGCTGCAGCAGATGCTGGGCGGCTACGGCTCGGTGCTCGACGGCCAGCTCGTGACCAAGGCGACGTTCGGACACAACCCGAAGCTCCAGGCCCGGCCCTTCGATCCGGCCAAGGCGAAGGCGCTGCTGGCGGAAGCGGGCCATGCCGGCGGCTTCGACACCAAGATCAACACGCTCTCCGGCCGCTACCTCTCCGACGTCGACATCGCCAATGCCGCGGCCGGCATGATGAGCGCGGTCGGCATCCGGACGACGGTCAACGTCGTCGAGGGCGGGGTGTGGTCGCAGCTCGACCGCAACAAGGAGCAGGGGCCGATGTACCAGATCGGCTGGTTCAGCGTCGGCGACGCCGACTTCAACACCGTCTGGTACACCGAGGCCAGCAAGCGCAACTACTGGACGAACGCCGAGTTCGACCGGCTCTGGCAGGAAGGCCGCTCGACCATCGACGAGGGCAAGCGGCTGGCCGCCTACCATCGCATGATGGAGATCATGCACGACGAGCTGCCGTCGATCTTCCTCTTCGGCCTGCCGCGCATTTCCGCTCGCCAGGTCGCCGTCGAGGGCTGGCAGCCCTCGCGCGATTCGCTGCTGCGCCTGCACAAGGTCCGGGTCAAGTAGGCGAGGCGCACCCGGCATGCGCTACGTCCTCAGGCGCCTCCTGCTGGTGCCGGTCCCGCTCCTCCTGGTGGTGGCGTTCGTCTTCGCCGTGCTGCGGCTGACGGGCGATCCGGTCGCGATCTATCTCGGGCTGGACGCCACCCCGGAGCAGGAGGAGCTGCTCCGGGCGGAGCTGCATCTCGACGAGCCGATCCCGTTGCAGTTCGCCTGGTTCCTGGCCGACCTGCTGCGCGGCGACTTCGGCACCAGCATCCAGTTCAAGACGCCGGCCATGCAGATCGTGGCCGAACGCCTGGAGGCGACGCTGGTGCTGCTCGGTCTCGGCCTCGGGCTCGCGGTCGTGCTGGGGGTGCTGGCGGGCCTCGCCTGCGCGGTGTGGAAGGACCGCCTGCCCGACTTCGTGCTGTCGATCCTGGCGGTCGCCGGCCAGTCGATGCCGAGCTTCTGGCTCGGCATCCTGCTGATCCAGCTCTTCGCGCTCGACCTCGGCTGGCTGCCGACCTCCGGCCGCGGCGGCTGGGCGCATCTCGTGCTGCCGACCGTGACGCTGGCGACCTTCCTGGTGCCGAACTTCGTCCTCGTCACCCGGATCAGCGTGCTGGAGACGATGCGCGAGCAGTTCGTCGCGACCGCCCGCGCCCGCGGGGCGGGCGCTGGGCGGACGCTCTGGCTCCACGTCCTGCCGAACGCCATCAACCCCGTGGTCAGCCTCGTCGGGCTGCAGCTCGGGCGGCTGATGGGCGGCGCCGTGGTCACCGAATCGATCTTCGCCTGGCCCGGCGTCGGCCGGCTGATGGTGAGCGCCATCTTCCAGCGCGACGTGCCGATCGTCGTCGCCTCGGTCTTCATCGTCGCGGTGACGATCGTGCTCGCCAACCTGCTGGTCGACCTCGTCCAGGCGGCGATCGATCCGCGCATCCGCATGCGGTGACGGCGATGCGCTGGTTCGGCCCGCACCTCAAGATCGGGATCGGCGTGCTGCTGGTGCTGGGAATGGCCCTCGTCGCGGTCTCGGCCGACTGGCTGGCGCCGCACGATCCCTATGCCCAGAACCTGATGATGCGTCTCCGGCCGCCGGTCTGGGCCGACCGGGGAACCTGGGCGCATCCGCTGGGCACCGACAATTTCGGCCGCGACCTCCTGTCCCGGCTGATCCACGGCTCGCGCCTGTCGATCGCCGTCGGCCTGCTGGCGATGCTGGTGGCGCTCTCGATCGGCACCCTGCTAGGGCTGCTGGCGGGATATCTCGGCGGCCGCGTCGAGCAGGTCGTCATGCGCTTCGCCGACGCCTATCAGGCGATCCCCGAGATCCTGCTGGCGATCGTCATCGTCGCCGTCTTCGGCGGCGGCATCACCGTGCTCATCCTGGTGCTGGGCTTCGCCGGCTGGGAGACCTACACGCGCGTCGTCTTCAACCTCACCCGCTCGCTGCGCGAACGGCCCTATGTCGAGGCGGCGGTCGCGTCCGGCGCCGGCGGCCGCTACGTCATGGCGCGGCACATCCTGCCGCAGATGGCGCCCGTGCTGACGGTGATCGCCACCCTCCAGGTGGCCCAGCTCATCCTGCAGGAGACGGCGCTGAGCTTCCTCGGGCTGGGGCTGCCGCCGCCGACGGCGACCTGGGGCAACATCCTCGCGGAAGGTCGCGACCGGCTGCTGGTGGCGCCGTGGATCGCCAATCTCGCCGGCGGCGCGATCATCCTGCTGGTCCTCGGCGTCAACCTGCTCGGCAACGGCCTGCGCGAGACGCTGGACCCCAACCGCGCCGGCCGCGGCTGACGCCCCGGCGGGCGGAAATGGCCCGGCGCCTCGACGGGTCCGGCCGCCGAGGCTAGGTTCCGGCCTCCCCGGATGACCCGGTCCCCGGAGCATCCGATGCGAAAGGACTGCGATGCGGCGTGACCCGGTGCCGGCCTACTACCGAATCTACCAGGTGCTGCGCGAACGCATCGGCGCCGGGCAGTATCCGGTCGGTACGCGCCTGCCGACCGACCACGAGATCATGGCCGAGTTCGGCGTCAGCCGGCACACCGCCCGCTCGGCCGTCGAGGAACTGGTGACGCGCCAGCTGGTGCGGCGATTTCCGGGTCGCGGCACCTTCATCCTCGAAAGCAACCCGGCGAAGCCCGACTGGAGCGCGCGCGCGCTCGAGGACCTGCAGATCCTCGACCCGGAGGCGCGTTTCGTCCTGCACGGGATCGGGATGCTGGAGCCGGGCGCGGCCCCGGTCGCGGCGGCGATGCTGCGCCTGGAAGCGGACCAGCCGGTGTTCCGCATCGCCTGGAGCCGGGTCCGCCCGGAGGGTCCGATCGCCTATTGCGCGGCCCATGTGCCGGGGGCGCTGGCGCGCCGCCTGCCGCCCGACCTCGGCACGCTGCTGCAGACCTCGCGCACCATCCCGCTGATCGAGAAGCATTGCGGCGTGCAGGCGTTCCGGGTCCGCCAGGTGTCGTCGGCGGTCGCCGCCGACGCCGAGATGGCAGCCCGACTGGAGATGGCGCCGGGGACGCCGGTCCTGCTGCTCCAGCGCACCTACTTCGATGTCGAGGGGACGCCGATCTACTATTCCGACCTGTTCGTCCGCAGCGACCGGTTCCAGCCCAGGATCGAGCTGTTCCGCTTCCGCCAGCAGGTCGGGCTCGCCCGCACCCGGCCGGCCGACTGAAC
>NZ_JAYSFE010000052.1:18127-31278 GCF_041913585.1 Allostella sp. | reverse complement strand
CGGCGCCGCGGCTCCGCCCGCGCCGCCGCCGGCCGCCTCGCCACCCCCGCCGGCACCGGCCGCCCCGTCGGCGGCGGAGCCGGTGTCCCGGCCGGCGCCCGGCAGCACCGTCACCGTCGCCGGCGGCGAGACCCTGTTCGCCATCTCGCGGCGCACCGGGGTGCCGGTGCGGGCGCTGATCGACGCCAACGACCTGCGCGCGCCCTACCAGCTCCTGACCGGACAGAAGATCACGGTGCCGGCGACGCGCTTCCACGAGGTCCAGCCGGGCGAGACGCTCTACAGCGTCTCCCGGCGCTTCGACGTCGCGATGAGCGTGCTGGTGCGCGAGAACGACCTCCAGGCGCCCTACGGGTTGCGCTCGGGCCAGCGCCTGAAGATCCCGCCGGCGGCCGAGACGCCGCCCGAAACCGTGGTCGCGGCGGCGCCGGCGGCGGGCGTGCTGCGGCTGCCGCAGTCGCCGCAGCCGGGCCAGGTGCTGCGCCTGCCGCCGTCGGCGCAGCCGCCGGCGCCCGAGGAGCCGCCGGCACCGCAGACCGGCTTCCTGACGCCGCCGCCCGGTGCGGTTCCGGTCGATCCCGGCGCACCGGCGGGGCCCGAACCGGTGCTGCCGCCGTCCCGCCCGGCGCGTCCGCAGGCCCAGCCGGAGGAGCCGGTGGCGCCGGCGCCGGAAGCGCCCGCCCGCCCGGCGCGGCCGCAGCGGCCCGAGCGGGCACCGCCCGCCGTCGCCATGGTGCCGCCGCCGTCACCGCAGGCTCCGCCACCGGCCGTCGTCGCGCCGCCTCCGCCGCCGCCCGCCGATGCCGGGGCGCCGCCGCAGCGCGAGGGACGCTTCGTCTGGCCGGTGCGCGGCCGGGTGCTGACCCGCTTCGGCCCGACCGGGCGCGGCCTGCACAATGACGGGATCAACATCGCCGCCCCGCCGGGCTCGACGGTGGTGGCGGCCGAGGCGGGCGTCGTCGCCTATGCCGGCAACGAACTGCGCGGCTTCGGCAACCTCCTGCTCATCAAGCACGCCGACGGCTGGATCACCGCCTATGCCCACAACGATTCGCTGCTGGTCCGGCGCGGCGACCGGGTCCGGCGCGGCCAGCCGATCGCCAAGGTCGGCCAGACCGGCAATGTCGGCGAGCCGCAGCTGCATTTCGAACTGCGGCGCGGCACCCGGGCGATCGACCCGGCCGAGTATCTGGGCGGACAGGCGAGCCGGCTGGAGCGCCGGGAGGAGGAGGCGCCGGCGGGCTGACCGCCGGCGTGCTCCTCCGCCCGCCCGTCAGGACGCGTCGAGGACCTTCGCCCGCCGCCCGGCCAGGTCCTGGATGAACTGCCAGGCGACCCGGCCCGAGCGCGAGCCGCGGGTCACCGACCATTCGTTGGCTTCCCGCTTCAGGTCGTCCGGCGCGATCTCGATGCCGTAATGTTCGGCATAGCCGCGGACCATGGCCATGTAGGTGTCCTGGTCGCAATGGTGGAAGCCGAGCCAGAGGCCGAAGCGGTCCGACAACGACACCTTCTCCTCGACCGCCTCGCCCGGATTGATCGCGGTCGAGCGCTCGTTCTCGATCATGTCGCGCGCCAGGATGTGGCGGCGGTTCGAGGTCGCGTAGAAGACCATGTTGGCGGGACGGCCCTCGACGCCGCCGTCGAGCACCGCCTTCAACGACTTGTAGCTGGTGTCGTGGGCGTCGAAGGACAGGTCGTCGCAGAAGATGATGAAGCGGCGGTCGACGCCGCGCAGCGCCGCCAGCAGGGCCGGGAGCGAGGGGATGTCCTCGCGATGGATCTCGACGAGCGCCAGCCGGCCCGGATGCTCGGCCGCCACCGTCGCCTGCACCGCCTTGACGAGCGAACTCTTGCCCATGCCCCGCGCGCCCCAGAGCAGCGCGTTGTTGGCCGGCAGCCCGGTCGCGAAGCGGCGCGTGTTGTCGGTCAGGATGTCGGTCTGGCGGTCGATGCCGCGCAGCAGGGTCATGGCGACGCGGTTGACCCGCGGCACCGGCTCCAGCCGGCTGCCTTCGGCATGCCAGACATAGGCGTCGTAGGCGAAGAGGTCGACGGACGGCGGCGGCGGCGGGGCGAGGCGCTCCAGCGCGTCGGCGATACGGCGCAGCAGCGCCTCGGTGGATTGGTCGGTCATGGGCTCCGGAGGGGGAGGAATGGGCGGACGGCGCCGCGGCACATACGTCCGGCCCGGCCGGCCCGTCAACCGCCTGGCCGCCAACCGCCTGGAACCGCCCGGTTGCGCTTGCCGGGGAAGTCGCATACCTAATGCGCGGCCCCGGCCGTGCGGCATTGGGGCCGACCGGTCGGGCCGCCCCGCCCCTTGGAGGCAGGGCCGCCGCAGAGGAGACCCCGAGGAATGCTGATCTCGCCAGCCTACGCCCAGGCCGCCGGTGGCGGCCAGGACATGCTGATGTCCCTGGCACCCCTGGTGCTGATCTTCGTGGTCTTCTACTTCCTGCTCATCCGGCCGCAGCAGAAGCGGATGAAGGACCACAAGGCCATGCTGGCGGCGCTGCGCCGCGGCGACAAGGTGGTCACCGGCGGCGGCATCATCGGCACCGTCGCCCGCGTGCCGAACGACGACGAGGTGGTGGTCGACATCGCCGACGGCGTGCGGGTGCGGGTGCTGCGCGGCACCATCACCTCGATCCTGACCAAGGGCACCGGCGACGACGGCGGCGCGGACGCGGAGAAGCCGGCCAAGGCCGGCAAGTAGCGCCGCACGCCAACGTATCGGGCCGGCCGCCATGCTGCACATCCCCCGCTGGAAGCAGGTGCTGATCCTGCTCGCCACCCTGGCCGGCCTGATCTACGCCGCCCCGAACCTCCTGTCGCGACAGGTCGCCGAGAGCCTGCCCTCCTGGGTGCCGCGGCAGCAGGTCAGCCTCGGCCTCGACCTCCAGGGCGGCTCGCACCTGCTGCTCGAGGTCGACACCGCCTTCATCGTGCGCGAGCGTATCGCCAACCTCCAGGACACGGTGCGCACCGCCTTCCGGCAGCCGCAGATCGGCTACACCGACCTCGCCGCCAGCGCCGACGCCGTCTCCTTCACCCTGCGCGACCCGGCGCGCACCGAGGAGGCGCGGCGCCTCCTGCGCGAGGGCGATGCCGACGCCGAGATCACCGCCACGCCGGACGGCCGCTTCACCCTGCGCTATCCCGAGCGCGTGCTGACGCAGATCCGCCGCGCCGCCGTCGACCAGTCGATCGAGATCGTCCGCCGCCGCGTCGACGAGACCGGCACCAAGGAGCCCTCGATCCAGCGCCAGGGCACCGACCGCATCCTGCTGCAGCTTCCCGGCATCGACGATCCGCAGCGGGTCAAGCAGCTGCTGGGCCGCACCGCCAAGATGACCTTCCGGCTGGTCGACATGAACGCCTCGATCGAGGACGCGCGCCGCGGCCGGCTGCCCCCCGGGACCGAACTGCTGCCGTCCGAGGAGCGCGAGGGCGGCCAGCCCCGGCAGTATGTCGTGCAGCGCCGGGCGATGGTGTCGGGCGACATGCTGACCAACGCCCAGGCCGGGAACAACGCCCAGACCGGCGAGTGGGTGGTCAATTTCCGCTTCGATTCGAACGGTGCCCGGCGCTTCGGCGACGTCACCAAGGCGAATGTCGGGCGGCTCTTCGCCATCGTGCTGGACGGCAAGGTCATCAGCGCGCCGGTGATCCGCGAGCCGATCCTGGGCGGCTCGGGCCAGATTTCCGGCAGCTTCACCGCCCAGAGCGCCAACGACCTCGCCCTGCTGCTGCGCGCCGGCGCCCTGCCGGCCCCCCTCAACGTGCTCGAGGAGCGCACGGTCGGTCCCGACCTCGGCAGCGATTCGATCCGCGCCGGCACCATCGCCTGCATCGTCGGCTATCTCCTGATCTGCGTGCTGATGGTGGCGGGCTACGGCTTCTTCGGCATCCTCGCCAACATCGCGCTGCTGATGAACCTCATCATCACGCTGGCGGTGATGTCGGTCCTGCAGGCGACCCTGACGCTGCCCGGCATCGCCGGACTGGTGCTCAGCCTCGCCATGGCGGTCGACGCCAACGTGCTGATCTACGAGCGCATGCGCGAGGAGACGGCGCTCGGGCGAACGCCGTTCTCGGCGGTCGACGCCGGGTTCTCGCGTGCCTTCCTCACCATCTTCGACTCCAACCTGACGACGCTGATCGCGGCGGTGCTGCTCTATGCCTTCGGCTCCGGGCCGGTCCGCGGCTTCGCCGTCACGCTCTCCATCGGCATCGTCGCCTCGATGTTCACCGCGATCAGCCTGACCCGCCTCCTCGTCGTCACCTGGCTGAAGCGGGCGCGGCCAGCCGCGCTCCCCCTCTGACCGGCAGGCCCCCCAGCGATGTTCAAGCCGATCCGGCTCGTCAAGAAGGTCCCGAACCTCGACTTCTTCCGCTTCCACAAGCTGTGCTTCGCGCTGTCGACGTTCCTGTGCCTCGGCTCGATCGCGTCGCTGGCGACCGTCGGGCTGAATTTCGGCGTCGACTTCGCGGGCGGCATCCTGATCGAGGTCCGCTCGCAGGGGCCGGCGAACCTGGCGGAGATGCGCGACCGCATCGGCGGCCTCAACCTCGGCGACGTCGCCCTGCAGGAGTTCGGGGCGAGCAACGACGTGCTGATCCGCATCGAGCGCCAGGACGGCGGCGAGCGGGCGGAGATGGCCGCGGTCGGGGCCGTGCGCGAGGCGCTCGGCACCGGCTACGAGTACCGGCGGGTCGAGGTGGTGGGGCCCAAGGTCGGCGCCGAACTGGTGACCGGCGGCATCCTCGCCGTCGTCCTCTCGCTCGCCGGCATCATGGCCTACATGGCGCTGCGCTTCGGCTGGCGTGCCGGCCTCGCGGGCGTCGTCGCCATCCTCCACGACTGTCTCACCACCGTCGGGTTCTTCTCGATCACGCAGCTGCAGTTCGACCTCAACGTCCTGGCCGCCGTGGTGACCATCGCCGGCTTCTCGATCAACGACACGGTGGTCATCGACGACCGCATCCGCGAGAACCTGCGCAAGTACAAGGCGATGCCGTTCCGCCAGCTCATCAACCGCAGCGTCAACGAGACGATGGCGCGGACGGTGGTCACGAACGGCCTCGTCTTCCTCGCGGTCTTCTCGCTCCTGGTGCTGGGCGGACCGGTCCTCTTCGGCTTCGCCGTCGCCATGACCTGGGGCGTCGTCCTCGGCACCTACTCGACGATCTACGTGGCGGCGCCGCTCGAGTGGTACCTCGCCGGCAAGGACACGCACCGCTCCCACCCCGACGACGAGGCGCCGGCCGCGGCCCGGCCGTAGGCCGGGAGGGCGGGAACGCAGTGGCGATCCAGCCGGTCGTCCCGAGCGATCGTCAGGTCATCCAGGGCTACGGGCCGGGCCGCTTCCGGGTGAATGGCATCGAGCATCGCGGCTCGATCATCATCACCCCGGCGGCGACCGTCCCGTGGTCGGCGAGCGATCCGGCGCTCGACGACGCCGGCATCGCCGAAATCCTGGCCGCCGCCCGCGGGGCGGAGGTGCTGCTGCTCGGCGCCGGTTTGCGCATCGCCTTCGTGCGGCCGGAACGGCGCCAGCGCCTGCGCGCCGAAGGTCTCGTCCTCGACGTCATGGACACGGGCGCCGCCTGCCGCACCTACAACGTCCTGATGGCGGAGGGGCGCCTCGTCGCCGCCGCGCTCGTCGCCCTGCCGTAGGAGAAACGAAAAGGGGCGGCCCCGAGGGCCGCCCCTTCGTCCGTCCGTCGGCGGCCGGCCGATCAGCCGAGATTCTTCGCCGCGAAGTCCCAGTTGACCAGATGGTCGAGGAACGTCTGGACGAAGTCCGGGCGGCGGTTCTGGTAGTCGAGATAGTAGGCGTGCTCCCACACGTCGACCGTCAGCAGCGCCTTCTGGCCGCTGGTCATCGGCGTGCCGGCATTGCCGGTCTTGACGATCTTGAGGTCGGCGCCGTCGAGCACCAGCCAGGCCCAGCCCGAGCCGAACTGGCCGACCGCGGCCGCCTTGAACTCCTCCTTGAACTTGGCGAGGCTGCCGAAGGCGGCGTCGATCTTCTTCGCCAGATCGCCCGACGGCGCGCCGCCGCCCTGCGGCTTCATCGAGTTCCAGAAGAAGGTGTGGTTCCACACCTGGGCGGCGTTGTTGAAGACCCCCGCCTTCGCGGCGTCGGAGGCCGTCGCCATGATGATGTCCTCGAGGGACTTGTCGGCGAGCGGCGTGTCCTTGATGAGGTTGTTGAGGTTCGTGACGTAGGCCTGATGGTGCTTCGCGTGGTGGAAGCTGAACGTGTTGGCCGACATGTGCGGCTCGAGCGCGTTCGGCGCGTAGGGCAGCGGAGGCAGTTCGAAGGCCATGCATCACCTCTTCGGCAGGGATGGGTGGAGAAACGCGGTGCCCCCTCTGATAGGCCGGGGCAGCCTGCTTGTGAAGCGTCCGAGTGCGGGTTTCAGCCGTAGCGGGCCCGCAGCATCAGGAACAGCGATTCGATGCGGCCGAGCTGCGGCCGGCGGTCGACGTCCTGCCAGCCGCGGCGGACCGCGCGCTGCAGCAGCCGCCGCTGCCCCTGCATCAGATAGCGCAACGGCCAGATGCCGCGATGGTTGCCGCCGAGGCGCCCGCCGGCGGCCTCGAAGCGCTCCTCCGCCAGCCTCGCCAGGGTCCGGCAGGCTTGCCCGATGCGCGGATGGCGGAGGGCGGCGGCGGGGTCGCCGGCGGGAATGCCGGCCTCGGCGAGGCTCTCGCGCGGCAGCATCAGCCGCCCGTGCCCGGCGTCGCGGCCGAGCTCGACCAGGATCTCGGTCATCCCCAGCGCCTCTCCGAGCGGCAGCACGACCCGGTCGAGCGCCGGGGCGTCGAGGTCGAGGCAGTGCAGGGCGAGGAAGGCGAGCCCGCCGTGGCGACGGCGGACATAGAGGCGGAGGTCGGCGGTGCTCGGCGCCCGCATGCGGCCGTCGACGGCCATGCGCCGGGCATCGACCATCGCCTCCAGCTCCTCCGGCGGCGGCTGCAGCTGGAGGAGCGGCGCGACGATCCGGCCGAGGCCGCGATTGCCCTCGCCGCCCGCGGCGAGCAGGGCGAGTTCCTCGCGCACCGTCGCCAGGATCGACAGCCGGTCGTCGGCTGCGAGGTCCGAATCGGCGAGGTCGTCGAGCAGGCGGTGCAGGCGGTCGAGGGCGAGCAGCGCGGCGCGCTCTGGGCCGGTCATGTAACGGGCCGGCCACGGGCTCGGACCGCGCCCGACCGGACGGCCGGCGAAGGCGACGGCACCGCGGCGGCGCCGGTCGCTGGCCGGGGTCAGGAGGCGGGTCTCGGGTCGCATGGACGCTGCCGGGAGCACTACTGCGGACGAAGATGCGCTAGCTTAACCCTGTCCGCCACCACCGACAAAGCGCCTTCGACCATGCCGTCCGCAGTGTCCCTCTCGCCGGCCGGAGAGACCGCCCGTCGCCAGGATCCCGACCGCTTCCTGGCGGCCCTGACGGCGCCGGCGGACCGGCGCGAGCACCTCTTCGCGGTGCTCGCCTTCGAGCATGAGATCGCCCGCACGCGGGAGGTCGTGTCGGAGCCGGTGCTGGGCGAGATCCGCCTGCAATGGTGGGCCGACATGGTTGCCGAGATCGCCGTCGGCGGCGGCGCCCGGCCCCCCGAGCCACTCGCCGCCCTACGCGCGGCCGTCGCCGAGGGCGGCGTTCCGCCGGCGGTGCTGGCCGCCATGGTGGAGGGTCGGCGCCGCGACCTGGAGGAGGGGCCGCCGGCGACGCTCGACGCCCTCGAGGACTATGCGCGCGCGACCGGCGGGGCGGTCGGCCGGGCGCTGGCGGCGGCGCTGGGACAGGGGGCCGCCGCCGGGGCCGCGGTCGAGGTCGGGACCGGCTGGGCGCTGACCGGCATCCTGCGGGCGCTGCCGTTCCGCACCCGGCACAACGAGGTCTTCCTGCCCACCGAGGCGCTGGCGGCGGCCGGCCTGACGCCGCACTCCGTCGCCGCCGGCCGGGGCGGCGCCGGCCTGGCCGGCATCGTGCGGCAGGTCGCGGCCCGGGCCGAGGCGCGCTTCGCGGCCGCCCGCGCGGAGCGACCGCCGGCCGGTCTCCGGCCTGCCCTGCTGCCGGCGCGCCTGGCGCGGGTCCATCTCGCCCGGCTGGCGGCGGCGGGCCACGATCCGTTCGCGCCGGCGCTGGCGCGGCCGGACGGCCTGCGCGCGCTGCGGGTCGCCTGGGGATCCTGGACGGGACGCTGGTGGTAAGGGTCAGTCCTCGGGCGCGAGTTGCACCAGCACCTTGTCGATGCGGCGGCCGTCCATGTCGACGACCTCGAACCGCGCGCCCAGTTCCTCGAAGCTCTCGCCGACCGTCGGCAGGTGGCCGAGGCGGTGCAGCACGAAGCCGCCCAGCGTGTGGAAGTCGCCCGAGCCGGCGAGGCCGCGCAGCCCCACACCGTCCTCGAACTCGTCGATCGGGATGCGGCCGTCGGCGAGCCAGGTGCCGTCGGCGCGGCGGACCAGGGCCTTCGACTCCTCCTCGCCCGTCTCGACGAGGTGGCCCGCGATCGCCTGCAGGATGTCGGTCGGCGTGGCGATGCCCTGGGTCAGCCCGTACTCGTCGACGATGATCGCCATGTGGACGCCCTCGCCGCGGAAGCGGTCGAGCAGCGACAGCACCGGCGTCGATTCCGGCACGATCAGGGCCGGAACCATGGTCTCGGCGATGGCGACCGGTTCGCCGCGCAGCGCCCGCGGCAGCAGGGTCTTGGTATGGACGACGCCGACGGCGTGGTCGACGGCGCCCTCGCACACCGGCAGGCGCGAGAAGCGGCTCTCCGCCAGGATCCGGCGCGCCGTCTCCTCGGGGGCGTTGACGTCGATCCAGACGACATCCTGGCGCGGCGTCATGATCGCCAGCACCGGGCGGTCGGCGAGCCGCAGCACGCCCTCGATCATCGCCTTTTCCTGGGGCACGAAGACCCCCGCCTGGGTACCCTCCGCGATCAGCGACTTGACCTCTTCCTCGGTGATGGTCGAGGCCCGGCCCTGCTCGACGCGGAGCAGGCGCAGGATCGCCTCGGTCGAGACGCGCAGGAGCCAGACGGCCGGCGCCGCCACCTGGGACATGGTGTACATCGCCCGCGCGACGACGGTGGCCACGAACTCGGGATTGCTCATCGCCACCCGCTTCGGCACCAGTTCGCCGACCACCAGCGACAGGTAGGTGATGCTGACCACGACGAGCGGGATGGCGATCGTGTCGCCGCGACCGGCGAGCGGCGCGAAGGTGTCGAGCCAGTCGCCGAGCCGGTCGGCCAGCGTCGCGCCGCTGACGGCGCCGGCGAGAATGCCGATGAGGGTGATGCCGATCTGCACCGTCGACAGGAAGCGGCCCGGGTCGTCGACCAGCTTCAGGGCGGCGCGGGCGCCGCGGTTGCCCGCGGCCGCCATGCCCTCGAGGCGGCCGCGGCGCGACGAGACCACGGCCAGTTCGGACATGGCGAGGACGCCGTTCAGCACCGTCAGAAGGAAGACGAAGACCAGTTCGACGTAGACCATTGGAGCCATCTTCGCGGCGTCAGGCGGCCTCGTCCACTTTTATGCCCAACCAGCGGTCGAGGTCGGCCAGCGCCCGGCGGGCCAGGGCCGGCTTGCGCTCGTGCTTGCGGACGCTTGCGTCGAGCGGCGGGAACAGCCCGAAATTCACGTTCATCGGCTGGAACGTGTCGGCGGCGGCGCCGCCGGTGATGTGGGCGAGCAGGGCCCCGAAGGCGGTGGTCGGCGGTGGTGGCGCCAGGGGACGGCCGCGCTCTTCGGCCGCGGCGAAGCGGCCGGCGAGGAGCCCGATGGCCGCGCTCTCGACATAGCCTTCGACGCCGGTCACCTGGCCCGCGAAGCGGAGCTCCGGCCGCGCCTTGAGGCGCAGCGTGCCGTCGAGAAGACGCGGGCTGTTGAGGAAGGTGTTGCGGTGCAGCCCGCCGAGGCGCGCGAACTCGGCCTTCTCCAGGCCGGGAATCATGCGGAAGATGCGTGCCTGTTCGCCGTGGCGCAGCTTCGTCTGGAAGCCGACGATGTTGTAGAGCGTGCCCAGCGCGTTGTCCTGGCGGAGCTGGACGACGGCGTGTGGGCGCCGGCCGGTGCGCGGGTCGCGCAGCCCGACCGGCTTCATCGGTCCGTAGCGCAGCGTGTCGGCGCCGCGCGACGCCATCACCTCGATCGGCAGGCAGCCCTCGAAGTAGGGCGTATTCGTCTCCCACTCCTTGAACTCGGTCTTCTCGCCGGCCAGCAGCGCCGCGACGAAGGCGGCGTACTGCTCGGCGTCGAGCGGGCAGTTGACATAGTCGCTGCCGTCGCCGCCGGGTCCGGGCTTGTCGTAGCGCGACTGGAACCAGGCGGTGCCGAAGTCGATCGAATCCTTGTGGACGATCGGTGCGATGGCGTCGAAGAAGGCCAGCGATTCCTCGCCGGTCAGCCGTCGGACCGCCTCGGCCAGGGCGGGCGAGGTGAGGGGGCCGGTCGCCAGGATGGTCGAGCCCCAGTCCGCGGGCGGCAGGTCGGCCACCTCCTCGCGGCGGATCTCGACCAGCGGCTCCGCCTCCAGCGCCCCCTGCACCGCCGCCGAGAAGCCGACGCGGTCGACCGCGAGCGCGCCGCCGGCCGGCACCTTGTGGGCGTCGGCGGCGGCCAGGATCAGGCTGCCGGCGCGCCGCATCTCGGCGTGGAGCAGGCCGACGGCGTTGTTCAGCGCATCGTCGGAACGGAAGGAGTTGGAGCAGACGAGCTCGGCCAGCCCGTCGGTCTGGTGGGCGTCCGTCGACCGCAGCGGGCGCATCTCGTGCAGGACCACGGGAACGCCCGTGCGGGCGATCTGCCAGGCAGCCTCGCTCCCGGCCAGGCCGCCGCCGACGACATGGACCGGTCGGGGGCGCGCCGTATCGGATTGGATCATCCGTCCTCAGATAGCGGCGGCCGGCCCCCCCTGCAAGGCGCGGTGGTCAATTGCCCCCCGGGTGCGCTACCTAGGCGACCCTGTCAGGAGGACATGATGGACGAGTTCGAGGCGGCCAGGGTCACCTTCTCCAGCGACTATGCCGATGCCCGCCGGCGCTTCCTCGCGGCCGCGGCGGCGATCGGCGCGCCGGTCCGCAGCTACGAGAACCCGAATCGCGGCCCGGCCGGCGAGGCACTGGCGACCGACTGCGCCTGGGTCGGGCCGGAGAACGCGTCCCGGGTCCTGATGCTCATCTCGGCCACCCACGGGGTCGAGGGCTTCTGCGGCTCCGGCTGCCAGATCGACTGGATGTCGGGCGACCGGCGCCTGCCGGCCGATACCGCGGCCCTCGTCGTCCATGCCATCAACCCGCACGGCTTCGCCTGGATCCGCCGCGTCACCGAGGAGGGCGTCGACCTCAACCGCAACTTCGTCGACTTCTCCAAGCCCCTGCCCGAGAATCCCGGTTACGACGAACTCGCCGACGCCATCCTGCCGCCGGCGCTGGAAGGGCCGGAGCGCGAGGCGGCCGACGCCCGCATCGCCGCCTTCCGCCAGGAGAAGGGCCAGCCGGCGCTGGCCGTCGCCATCAGCGGCGGCCAGTACAAGCATCCCAAGGGCCTCTTCTTCGGCGGCAGCGGGCCGACCTGGTCGAACCGCACGCTGGGCCGCATCACCGACGATTATCGCCTCGCCGAACGGCGCCATGTCGGCTGCATCGACTACCACACCGGCCTCGGTCCCCACTCCTACGGGGAGCTGATCTGCGTCCACCTGCCGGAGACGGGGGCGGCGGCGCGCGCCAAGCGCTGGTGGGGCGATTCGGTGACCGAGCCGCTGGCCGGCACCTCGACGGCCGGGGCGCGGCACGGCTTCTGCGCCCGCCTGCTCGAGGAGCGGCTGGGCGACGACCGCTTCACCTTCGTCGCGCTGGAGTACGGCACCTACCCGTCCGACACCCATGTCCGGCCGGCGCTCCGGGCCGACCACTGGCTCCATGCCCACACCAACGCCGACTGGGAGGCACCGCAGACCAAGGCGATCAAGGCGCAGATCCGCAAGGCGTTCTATCCCGACACCGACGACTGGCGCGAGGCGGTGCTGTTCCGCAGCCGCCAGACGATCCGCATGACGCTGGACGGGCTGGCGAAGGCCTGAGCAGGAGATCCGCGATGACCATCCGCATCGTCGTCGCCGGCGTGACCGGCTGGGTCGGGCGGGCGCTCGTGCCCGCGATCGTCGCGGCACCGGACCTGGAACTGGCGGGCGCCGTCGCCCGCGGTGCGGCCGGCCGCGACGCCGGCGAGGCCGCCGGCGGCTCGGCGCTGGGCGTCCCCGTCCACGCCACCCTGGCCGAGGCGCTGGCGGCACCGTCCGACGTCGTCGTCGACTACACCAAGCCGGCCTATGTGAAGGGGCATGTGCTGGCGGCCCTGGCCGCCGGCCGCCACGTCGTCGTCGGCACCTCCGGGCTCGGCGCCGACGACTATGCCGAGATCGACCGGGCCGCCCGCGCCGCCGGGCGCGGCGTGCTCGCCGCCGGCAACTTCTCGGTCACCGCCACCCTGCTGCGGCGCTTCGCGCTGGAGGCGGCCCGCTACGTCCCCGACGTCGAGGTCATCGACTACGCCGCGGCCGGCAAGCCCGACGTGCCGTCGGGCACCGCCCGCGAGCTGGCCGAGATGCTGGCGGGCGTCGAGCGCCGCCCGGCCGCGAGGCCGGTCGCCGAACTCTCCGGCCTGCGCGACACCCGCGGTGCCCAGGTCGGCCAGGGCACGCCGGTGCCGGTGCATTCGGTGCGGATGCCGTCCTTCGTGCTGTCCTGCGAGGTGGTCTTCGGCCTGCCCGACGAGCGCCTCGTCATCCGCCACGATGCCGGCTCCAGCGCCGCCCCCTACGTCGCCGGCACGCTCCTCGCCGCCCGCCGCGTCGGCGAGGCGGTCGGCCTGCGCCGCGGCCTCGACAGCCTGATGGGGTGAGGCGGCGGTCGGCCGCGGGCGGGAGAGACCTCGGCCGCGGCCGGCAGGGGGCCCGGACGCGTCACATCAAGTCCGCAGTTCAATGACTCTCGGTGCCGGCCAGCGTCCGTGCGTCCCTCGACTTCGCGCCGGATGTGAAAAATAGATAAGAAAAAAAAACACCCCAACAACCACCGCCCACGGGGGCCGCCACCGCCACGCTGAACGGGGGGGTAC
>NZ_JAYSFE010000052.1:0-18117 GCF_041913585.1 Allostella sp. | reverse complement strand
TGCGTCCCCCGACTTCGCTCGGGATGAGAAAATTCGATCAGAACAATAACGTCCCTTATCCCGAGCGAAGTCGAGGGACGCAACGGCATCGATGACGGGGTCGTTCCGCATCCACCGGACTGGGTATCAGGCCGTCTTCCGGGCCCGGCCGCGGGCGGCCGCGCGGTCGCGTTCGAGATAGGGGGCGAGGTAGCGGCCGGTATAGCTGCGGGCCACGGTCGCGACCTCCTCGGGCGTGCCCTGGGCGACGATCTCGCCGCCGCCGTTGCCGCCCTCCGGGCCGAGGTCGACGATCCAGTCGGCGGTCTTGATGACCTCCAGGTTGTGCTCGATCACCAGCACCGTGTTGCCCTGGTCGACGAGCCGGTGCAGCACCTCCAGCAGCTTGCGCACGTCCTCGAAATGCAGGCCGGTCGTCGGCTCGTCGAGGATGTAGAGCGTCTGCCCGGTGGCGCGCCGCGACAGTTCCTTGGCCAGCTTCACCCGCTGCGCCTCGCCGCCCGACAGGGTCGTCGCCGCCTGGCCGATCTTGATGTAGCCGAGCCCGACCTCGCGCAGCGTCTCCATCTTGTCGCGGATCGCCGGCACCGCCTTGAAGAAGCCGCAGCCCTCCTCGACCGTCATGTCGAGCACGTCGGCGATCGACTTGTCCTTGAAGGTGATCTCCAGCGTCTCGCGGTTGTAGCGCTTGCCCTTGCAGGCGTCGCACTCGACATAGACGTCGGGCAGGAAGTGCATCTCGATCTTGATGACGCCGTCGCCCTGGCAGGCCTCGCAGCGCCCGCCCTTGACGTTGAAGGAGAAGCGCCCCGGCGCATAGCCGCGCGCCTTGGCCTCGGGCAGGCCGGCGAACCATTCCCGGATCGGGGTGAAGGCGCCGGTGTAGGTGGCGGGGTTGGAGCGCGGCGTCCGCCCGATCGGCGACTGGTCGATGTCGACGATCTTGTCGATGCGCTCGACGCCGTCGAGCCGCGCGTGCGGCAGCGGGTGCTCCTTGGCGTTGTGCAGGCGCCGGGCGAGCGCCTTGTAGAGCGTCTCGATGACGAGCGTCGACTTGCCGCCCCCCGAGACGCCGGTGACGCAGGTGAAGGTGCCGAGCGGGAAATCGACCGACACGTCCTTGAGGTTGTTGCCGCCGGCGCCGACGATCGACAGGACCTCGCCGGGCCTGCCGCTGCGGCGCTCGGCCGGGATCGGCACGCGGCGGGCGCCGGTCAGGTATTGCGCCGTCAGGCTCCGGGGCTCGCCCATCACCTGCTCGGGCGTGCCGGCGGCGACGACGGTGCCGCCATGGACGCCCGCCCCCGGCCCCATGTCGACCAGCCAGTCCGCCTGGCGGATCGCATCCTCGTCATGCTCGACCACCAGGACCGTGTTGCCGAGGTCGCGCAGCCGCTTCAGCGTCTCCAGCAGGCGGTCGTTGTCGCGCTGGTGGAGGCCGATCGAGGGTTCGTCGAGGACGTAGAGCACGCCCGTCAGGCCGGAGCCGATCTGCGAGGCGAGGCGGATGCGCTGGCTCTCGCCGCCGGACAGCGTGCCCGACGCGCGGGCCAGCGTCAGGTAGTCGAGCCCGACATTGACGAGGAAGCCGAGGCGCTCGTTGATCTCCTTCAGGATGCGGGCGGCGATCTCGGACTGCTTGGGCGTCAGGTGGGCGTCGAGCTCGCCGTACCAGCGCGCCGCCTCGGCGATGGAGAGGGCGGCGACGTCGCTGATCGTGCGCTGGCGCACCTTGACCGCCAGCGCCTCGGGCTTCAGCCGCTGCCCCTTGCAGACCTCGCAGGCGCGGCTGTTGTGGTAGCGGCCCAGTTCCTCGCGCACCCAGGCGCTGTCCGTCTCCTTCCAGCGCCGCTCCATGTTCGGAATGACGCCCTCGAAGGCCTTGCCGGTCTTGTAGCTGCGCAGCCCGTCGTCATAGGCCATCTCGATCGCCTGCCCGGCCGAGCCGTAGAGGATGGCGCTCCGCGCCGCGTCGGGCAGGCGGTTCCACGGCGTCGTCGTCGGCACGCCGAAATGGCGGGCGAGGCTGTCCAGCGTCTGCTGGTAGTATTGCGAGGAGGAATTGGCCCAGGGCGCGATGGCGCCGGCGAGCGGCTGCGTCTCGTCGGGCACGATCAGGTCGGGGTCGAAGAACATGGTGACGCCGAGCCCGTCGCAGGCCGGGCAGGCGCCGAAGGGGTTGTTGAAGGAGAAGAGGCGCGGCTCGATCTCGGGAATGGTGAAGCCCGAGACCGGGCAGGCGAACTTGGCGGAGAAGGTGACGCGCTCGCCCGTGTCGGCGTTTTCCGCGAAGGCGATGCCGTCGGCGAGGCCGAGCGCCGTCTCGAGCGAATCGGCGACCCGGTTGCCGAGGCCCTCGCGGACGACGAGGCGGTCGACCACGACCTCGATGTCGTGCTTCAGCTTCTTGCCGAGCGGCGGCACCTCCTCGATCTCGTACATCTTCCCGTCGACCTTGACGCGCTGGAAGCCGCGCCGCTGCAGTTCCTGCAGCTCCTTGCGGTACTCGCCCTTGCGGCCGCGCACGACCGGCGCCAGCAGGTAGAGGCGGGTGCCCTCCGCCATCTCCATCACCCGGTCGACCATCTGCGACACGGTCTGGCTCTCGATCGGCAGGCCGGTCGCGGGCGAGTAGGGGATGCCGACGCGCGCCCACAGGAGGCGCATGTAGTCGTAGATCTCGGTGACGGTGCCGACCGTCGAGCGCGGGTTGCGCGACGTCGTCTTCTGCTCGATCGAGATCGCGGGCGACAGGCCCTCGATCGAATCGACGTCGGGCTTCTGCATCAGTTCGAGGAACTGGCGCGCATAGGCCGACAGGCTCTCGACGTAGCGGCGCTGCCCCTCGGCATAGATGGTATCGAAGGCGAGCGACGACTTGCCCGAGCCCGACAGGCCGGTGATGACCACCAGCCGGTCGCGCGGCAGGTCGACGTCGACGCCGCGAAGATTGTGCTCGCGCGCGCCGCGCACGCGGATGTGGGTCAGCGACATGGGGGCCGGGCCGGGAATCGGGCTGGAACGCGAATTCTGTTCATTATACGTTCTCCCTCGCCGGAAATCGACTCCCGCGGCGGGAGCCTCTATGGTCCGGCACCCCAGGACACGGCACCAAGAGCGGGAGCGGCGGACATGGCCGGCAGCGTCAACAAGGTCATCCTCATCGGCAATCTCGGGCGCGACCCGGAGGTGCGCTCGACCCAGTCCGGCAAGAAGGTGGTGAACCTCGCGATCGCGACCAGCGAGACCTGGAAGGACCGCAACACCGGCGAGCGCCAGGAGCGCACCGAGTGGCACCGGGTGGTGATCTTCAACGAGCGCCTGGCGGAGACGGCCGAGCGCTACCTCCGCAAGGGCGCCAAGGTCTATGTCGAGGGCCAGCTCCAGACCCGCAAGTGGACCGACCAGTCCGGGGTCGAGAAATACACGACCGAGATCGTGCTGCAGCAGTTCCGCGGCGAACTGACGATGCTCGACGGCCGCGGCGGGGGCGGTGGCGGCGGCGAGCAGGGCGGCTACGACGACATGGACGGCCCAGGCGGGGGCGGCGGCTATGGCGGCGGCTCCGGCTCCGGCGGCAGCGGCTTCGGGCGCGGCGGCGGGTCCTCCGCGGGGCGCGGCGGCAGCCCGTCGCCGTCGCGCGGCGGCGGCGACCTCGACGACGAGATTCCCTTCTGAGGCGCGGGCGGCGGCGCCGCCCGTCAGCGTCCCGGTGCCTGCGACGACTGCCGGCCGCGGCTGACGGCGCGGAAGGCGTCGACGCGGCCGGAGCCGTATTCGCCGTCCTTGCCGGGCGGCCCGAGGTCGATCGTGCTGGCCTCGATCAGCTCCCGGATTTCGGCCGGCTTCAGGCCGGGATCGCGCTCCAGCAATAGGGCGGCGACGCCGCTGACATAGGCGGCCGCCATCGAGGTGCCGGACAGCGACTGGATCGAGTTGCCGGGCCCGGTGGTGACGATGTCGACGCCGGGGGCGGCGACCCCGACGAAGCTGCCGCGATTGGCCTGGGGGTAGAGCCGGTCGCGGGCGTCGGTCGCGGTGACGGCGATCACCTCCTCGAAGGCGGCCGGGAAGCGCGTCCGCTCCAGCCCTTCGTTGCCGACGGCGGCGACGATCACCGCACCCCGCTCGTGGGAGCGCCGGATCATGCGGCCGACGAGCGGGTCGCGCGGGCCGGCGAAGCTGAGGTTGAGGACGCGCGCGCCCTGGTCGACGGCGACGTCGATGGCGCGCGCGATCTTGTCCGACGAACTGGTGCCGGAGCCGGCATTGGCGGGGTCGGGCGTGAACGCCTGGACCGAGAGCAGCTCCACCTGGGGGGCGATGCCGCGCAGCCGTCCGTCGGCGGCGATGATGCCGGCCAGCGCCGTGCCGTGCCGGCCGGGGTCGCTGCCGGCGGTGCCGATGACGTCGACGATTCCGGCCAGGCGCCCGGCCAGCGCCGGGTGGCTGGCGTCGATGCGGGTGTCGATGACGGCGACGCGCACGCCGCGGCCGCGGGCGATCCGGTTGGCCTGGTCCGCCTGCAGCCGTTCCAGCGCGTACTGCCGCAGCGGCGGCGAGCTCGCGGGCTGCGCCTGCATGGTGCGGTAGCGGTAGTTGGGCTGGGCGATCTGGATGCGCGGATCGAGGTTGAGCAGGTCGACCAGCGGCCCGATCGGCCGGGTCTGGACGATCAGCAGGCGATAGGCCTCGGTGCCGAGGATGGCGAGCGGGATCGTCTCCGCGAGGCCCATGGCATAGTCGCGGGCGATGGCGTCGGCGGCCGCCTGGCCGAGGCCCGGCCGCAGCAGGATCAGCACCTCGTCCGGCAGCGCCTCGGCGAGGTCGTCGCTGCCGGGCGGCGGCAGCATCGCCGGCGGCGGCAGGTCGGTCGGCTGCAGCGGGTGGGCCACGGGCCGTTCGACCGGCGGCGGCACCAGTCCGCTGTTCGGCGGCGTCGGCGGCGGCTCCGGCGCCGGAAGGGTCGGTGGCGGGGGTGTCGGGGGCGGTGGTGTCGGGGGTGGCGGCGTCGGCGGTGGCGGCGTGGGCGGCGGCGGTACGGGGGGCGGTGGCACCGGCGGCGGGGGGACCACGACATTGCCGCCCGGGCCCGGCGACACCGGCTTGTCGATCGAGATCGGCGGTGGTGGCGGCGGCGGTGGCGGCGGCACGTCCGGCGTCGGGATCGGCTCGACGCGCGGCGGCTCCGGCTTGTCCGGCGGCGGGCGCACGCTGTAGCCGGGCTTGTTCGGCCCCTCGCCCTCGTTGCCGCCCGGAATGGTGGTGATCTGGGCGATCTGCAGGACCGGCGCCACGGCCGGCGCCAGCACCCATTCGGCACGGTCGCCGTCCGACCAGTCGAGCCGGTCGGTCGCTTCGGCCGGCGCGGCGACCGCCAGCACCAGCGCGGCGGCGGGGCCGATCGCCCGGCAGGGTCGCAAGCGTCGCGCCAGCGTCTTCATTGCATCCGTTCGGCCTGGGTCACCAGGGAGCTGGCCGATTGTAGCGCGGCCTGGGCCTGCGCGGCATCCCCCTGGGCGGCGACGACGAAATAGCCGTCGGCGGTCGGCCCCTTGACGATCACGGCGTCGGCGCGCTCCAGCAGGGCGCGGATGTCGGCGAGTGCCGCCCCGTCGGCGAAGCCGACGAGGAACCGCGCCTCGCCCGCCGCGGCGGTCGCCGGGCCCGACGCGGTGCGGTAGTCGCCGCCGGCGCGGTCGCCGACGAGGGCGACGATGGCCGCCGCCTGGACGGCGATCACCACGGCCGCGGCCGCCATGGCGGGTTTCCACGAGGCCTGCAGCCACTGGCCGAGGCGGAGCGCGAAGCCGCCCCGGGCCGTCACCCCGGCGGCGGCCCGCTGCGGCTCGGCGTCGATGCGTGCCATCAGCCGCTCGAAGCCGGCCGGATCGGGCTCCGGCTGGGCGTCGGTCGAGGCGACGACCGCGGCGCTGACGGAGCGCAGCAGTTCCAGTTCCTCGCGCAGCTCGGCCGAATTCGCGAGTGCCGCCTCGACCCGCCGCCGGTCGTCGGCGTCGAGCGTGCCGTTGACGTACCACGGCAGGAGGAAGGCCTCCTCGGGCAGGGTGTCGATGGCGTCCGCCGACTTCGTGTTCATGCCGAAACTCCCTGGATGCCGGCGGCGGCGAGGAGCTCGCGCATCCGCTGGCGGCCATAGAACATGCGCGTCTTGACGGTGTTGACCGGGCAGTCGAGGGCAGACGCGATCTCCTGCACCGACATGTCCTGATAGTAGGTGAGCTGCAGCACCGCCCGGTGCTCCGGCGTCAGCCGGTCGAGGAGGCGCTGCATCACCCGGCCGAGATCGGCCTGTTCGGCGGTGGTGTCGGGGGTGGCGGCGTCGTCGGCGATCGTGTCGGCGGCGTCCTCCGGCATCTGGTCCTCGCGCCGGCGGCGGAGCAGGCTGATCGCCTTGTTGTGCGCGATGCCGAAGATCCAGGTCCCGGCCGAGGAACGCCCCTCGAAATTGCCGGCGGACCGCCAGACATCCAGCATCACGTCGTTCAGCAGTTCGTTCGCCATCGCCTGGTCCCGCACCATCCGCATCAGGAACCCGAACAACGGCCGCTGGAAACGCTCGTAGAGCGCCTTGAACGCGGCCCGGTCGCCGCGCCCAGCCCGGGTGAGGAGGTCGTTCTCGAGTTCCTGGAACTCTTTCCCGGTCCTGCCCTGGCCCTCGGCCATCTCGCTTCCTCAGTCGCAGGGGTTGGGGGAAAGGTTCAGCGCGGCGGCACGGCGATTTCCGCGGCCGGCGATGAACCGCCGGCGCCCTTCGCGCGACCGATCGGGCAGGCGGCCGATGGTCCGGCCGTCCAGGGAGGTTCCGCGATGAAGACCGTGATCCGCCATCTCGTCATTCTCGTCTCTGCCGCGCTGGTCGGCGCGGCGACCGGCGTCGCCGGACTGGCGCTCGCGGCGCAGGCCGTCACCCTCTAGCCGCTCCACCGGACGTCGCTCCCTCAGAAATCATAGGTGAGCGACAGCGCGAACACGTTCTGCCGGTACGACAGGCTGGAATAGTTGGAATCCTCGTCGATGTGGCTGAAGCCGAGCGTCACGGCCAGCCGTTCGGCGATCGGCTTGGTCAGGCTGATGGTGTAGTGCTGGCGCTCGAAGCTGCGCTTGGGCTCGATCGGATAGCGGTCGAAGTCACGCCACTGGTATTCGGCGCGCGCCAGCAGCCGGAGGTCCCAGGGCAGCAGCACCGCGCCGCCCACCGACAGCCGGTGCCCAGTCTCGTCGAAGAAGCTGCCCTTGGCGTCGTTGCGGAGGTAGGCGTAGCCGCCGAACAGGTAGTTGCGGCGGTCCTCGAAGTAATAATATTGCGTGATGCCGAGCTGATGCCCGGCGCCGAGGTCGCGCGAGGTGAAGCGGGCGATCGCGCCGTCGTCGCGATAGTCCTGGGTGGCATAGCGGTAGAAGAGATAGGAGATCGTGTCGTCGAGCGGCTGCAGCACCAGGGACGCGGTGACGGCGTGGCTCTGGTTGTATTCGCGCCCGCCCTCCCAGGTCGGCTGGTAGGCATAGCGCAGGCCGGGCCGGGCCGGCATTCCCAGGAGGCTGGTCTGGTAGCTGAGGTCGAGGGCGGCCTCGACGGTGATCTGGTCGTACTCGTCGAGCGACCGGCGCAGGTTCTGGCCGAGGAAGGCGAAGCCCTCGCCGCGCAGCCGCCAGCCGCCGCCCTGGACGAAGTCGTAGCCGCCCCAGGCGCTCTGGAAGGTGCGGGGGCTGCCCTTCGGCCCGGTCGCGCCCTTCGCCGCCAGCGGGACGTTGTCGTCGTAGACGATGCCGGCCTGCCCGGTCAGCGACCAGCGCCGCGGCTGCGGCGCCGCCGGCACCGTGCGCTCGGTCTGGTAGCGGGCGATGGTCTCGCGGTAGGAGCGGGCGACCGCAGCCGAACGCGCGTCCGGCTCCAGGGATTCCGCTTTCCGGAACGCCTCGGTCGCCGGCCCGTACCGTCCCTCGGCATAGCGGGCGAGACCGAGATAGAGCCAAGTGGTGGCATTGCCGCCGTCGAGCGCGGCGGCGGCCTCCAGCACCTCGGCCGCCTCGCCGTAGCGCTTCTGGCCATAGAGCGCGAGGCCGAGGTAGCGGCGGACCAGCAGGTCGTCGGGATGCGCGGCCGCCAGCGCCCGCAGCCGCTCGGCCGCCTCGGCGAAACGGCCGTCGCGATAGGCGACCAGCGCCGGGTCGGCGAGCAGCGCCGACGGCGGCACGGCGGCCGTGGCCGTCGCTCCGCCGGCCAGCGCGCACGCGATCAGGACGAGCCCGCCGGCCGTCCGGCGGGCACCGCCCCGCCATCCGCGTCGCGCGCGCTGCCGGCCTCTCCCTGCCTCCACCTGCCGCTGTCCCCCCGGGCTGCCTGCAGATCGACCGCTACACTGCGGCACAAACCTCGCAATTGCAAACGGTTGCGCCACAACCGGGGGTGCAGGCGGGCGCCCCTCGGCGCCGTTGTTCGCAATTGCGAAATGCTCTAATGTGACCCTTCGACGAATCCGCTGGCGAACCGGGCCGCACGCAACGCCCGCTTCCGGCCCCTCCCGCAAACGAGACACCATTGGTCGACGCTCCGTCCAAGCCGTTCGACATCGCGCCCGTCACCATCGAAGACGAAATGCGCCGCTCCTACCTCGATTACGCGATGAGCGTGATCGTGGCGCGTGCGCTGCCCGACGTCCGCGACGGCCTGAAGCCGGTCCACCGCCGCATCCTCTATGCGATGAAGGAGAACGGCTACGACTGGAACCGCGCCTATCGCAAGTCGGCCCGCATCGTCGGCGACGTGATGGGCAAGTACCATCCGCACGGCGACACGGCGATCTACGACGCCATGGTGCGGATGGCGCAGGACTTCTCGATGCGCCTGCCGCTGATCGACGGGCAGGGCAATTTCGGCTCGATGGACGGCGATCGCCCGGCGGCGATGCGCTACACCGAGGTCCGCCTCGCGCGCTCGGCCGAGGCGCTGCTCGAGGACATCGACCGCGACACCGTCGACTTCCAGCCGAACTACGACGACACCAGCAAGGAGCCGGTGGTCCTGCCGGCGCGCTATCCGAACCTGCTGGTCAACGGCGCCGGCGGCATCGCCGTCGGCATGGCGACCAACATCCCGACCCACAACCTGGCCGAGGTCATCGACGCCTGCTGCGCCATCATCGCCGACCCGTCCCTCGACGATGCGGCGCTGATGGAGCTGGTGCCGGGCCCCGACTTCCCGACCGGCGGCATCATCGTCGGCCGCCGCGGCATCCGCGAGGCCTATCTCGGCGGCCGCGGCTCGATCACCATCCGCAGCAAGGCGGCGATCGAGGAGATCCGCAAGGATCGCGAGGCCATCGTCGTCACCGAGATCCCCTTCCAGGTCAACAAGTCGCGGATGCTGGAGCGCATCGCCGAGACGGTGCAGGAGAAGCTGATCGACGGCATCGCCGAGCTGCGCGACGAGAGCGACCGCGACGGCGTCCGGGTGGTGATCGAGCTGAAGCGCGACGCCAACCCCGAGGTCGTGCTGAAGCAGCTCTACCGCTTCACCCCGCTCGAGACGACCTTCGGCATCAACATGCTGGCGCTCGACGCCGGCCGGCCGCAGCTCATGGGCCTGCGCCGGGTGCTCGACTGCTTCCTCGCCTTCCGCGAGGAAGTGGTGTCCAGGCGCACCGCCTTCGAGCTGGCCAAGGCCCGCGAGCGGGCGCACGTCTTGGTCGGCCTGGCGCTGTCGGTCGCCAACCTCGACGAGGTCATCCAGCTGATCCGCGCCGCGCCCGACCCGGCCGCGGCGCGCGCCGCCCTGCTGGCGCGGGTCTGGCCGGTGCATGACATGGAGCCGCTGATCCGGCTCATCGACGAGCCCGAGCATCCGATCGTCGACGGCACCTACCGGCTCTCCGAGGACCAGGCGCGCGCCATCCTGGAACTGCGCCTGCAGCGCCTGACCGGGCTGGAGCGCGACAAGATCGCCGAGGAACTGCGGCAGATCGTGGCGCAGATCGGCGAGTATCTCGAGATCCTGCGCTCGAAGCCGCGCCGGCTCGAGATCATCCGCGACGAGCTCCTGGCGGTCCGCCAGCAGTTCGACAGCCCGCGCCGCACGGTCATCGAGGAGGCCGAGGACGAGACCGACCTCGAGGATCTCATCAAGCCCGAGGCGATGGTCGTCACCGTCAGCCACGAGGGCTACATCAAGCGCACGCCGCTCGCGACCTACCGGGCGCAGCGGCGCGGCGGCAAGGGCCGCGCCGGCATGGCGACGCGGGACGAGGATTTCGTCAGCCAGGTGTTCGTCGCCGGCACCCACGCCCCCGTCCTCTTCTTCACCTCGCTCGGCAAGGTCTACCTGCTCAAGGTCTGGCGCCTGCCCGCCGGCAACCCGACCTCGCGCGGCAAGCCGATGGTCCAGGTGCTGCCGGTCGACACCAAGGCGGGCGAGCGGGTGACGTCGGTGCTGGCCCTGCCGGAGGATCGCGAGGCCCATGCCGGGCGCTCGCTGATGTTCGCGACCTCGACCGGCAACGTCCGCCGCAACGACCTCGCCGACTTCACCAACGTCAAGGCGAACGGCAAGATCGCCATGAGGCTGGAGGAGGAGGGCGAGCGGCTCGTCGGCGTCGTCCTCTGCGACGAGACGCAGGACGTGCTGCTGGCGACCCGGGGCGGCAAGTGCATCCGCTTCCCGGTGCCGGAGGTGCGCCTCTTCCAGAGCCGGACCTCGACGGGCGTCCGCGGCATCCGGCTCGCCGCCGGCGACGAGGTCATCGACATCTCGATCCTCGCCCATGTCGAGGCCGACGCCGGCACCCGCGCCGCCTATCTGAAGCGGTCGGCGCAGGAGCGGCGGGGGCAGGGCGACGGCGAGGCCACGCCCGAGGAACCGGCCGCGCCGGACACCGAGGAGGGGGCCGACGCCGAGGCGGCGGCGCCCGAACGGGCGCTGAGCGACGAGGAATACGCCGTGCTGGCCGCGGCCGACGAACTGGTCCTGACGGTGACGGCGAACGGTTTCGGCAAGCGGACCTCGGCCTACGAGTACCGCATCACCCGCCGCGGCGGATCGGGCATCGCCAACATCGCGACGTCGGCACGCAACGGTCCCGTGGTCGCGGCGTTCCCGGTGGATGGCGATGCCGAACTCATGCTGGTGACCGACGGCGGGCAGGTGATCCGCATGCCGGTCGCGGACATCCGCGTCGCCGGACGGTCCACCCAGGGGGTGATCCTGCTGCGCGTCGCGGACGGGGAACGGGTCATGTCGGCCGCCCGCCTGCCGCGCGACGGCGACGAGGCCGACCCGGCGGAAGGGGCGGCGGACGCCGGCCCGGCGCCCGGCGGCGAAACGGCCTGAGGCGGAGGACGAGGATGGCGGTCGAACGCGTGGGGGTCTATCCCGGGACCTTCGATCCGATCACCAAGGGACATTCCGACATCATCCTGCGCGCGACCAAGCTGGTCGACCGCCTCATCATCGGCGTCGCCCGCAATGCCGGGAAGGGGCCGCTGTTCTCGATCGACGAGCGGGTCCAGATCGTGCGCGACGAGGTCGAGGCGCTGAACGGGCAGGCGGTCCGGGTCGAGGTGCGGCCGTTCGACAACCTGCTGATGGACTTCGTCGTCGGCTGCGGCGCCAAGATCATCATCCGTGGCCTGCGCGCCGTCTCGGACTTCGAGTACGAGTTCCAGATGGCGGGCATGAACGCCCGGCTCAACAACGAGATCGAGACGGTCTTCCTGATGGCGGCCGACCGCTACCAGTTCATCGCCTCGCGCTTCGTCAAGGAGATCGGCCTGCTCGGCGGCGACGTGCGCCACTTCGTCAGCGCGCGGGTCGCCGAGCGGCTGGAATCGCGCTTCGCCCGGGCCCGGATCGGCGAGCCCGCCGGTTGACCCGGCGCGGGCGCAACCCTAGGGTCCGCCGGCGCCAGAGACCAACGTGAGCCCGTAGCTCAGCCGGTAGAGCATCTGACTTTTAATCAGAGGGTCCCGGGTTCGAATCCCGGCGGGCTCACCATTTCCGCTTTCGTGCCGTCGCGCAGCCGGCAGGGACGGAACACCCCGCACCGGCCGGCGTTTCCAGGAGATCACATCCGGGGAAACGCCATGCTGCCGTCGACCGTAGCGCGAGTGCCGGCCCATACCCCTGCCGCAATCAATCGACGGATCCGCCGGCAAACCCGGGCGCGCGTCGCCCACTAGGCCCGGCATCCGGCCGGGATCGATGCCCGCCTCCGCGCGCTCGACCGGGAGTGGGACATCGAGCGCGCGCTCGAAGCCAACGCCGCCAGCCTCGCGTTCGTCGGCACCGTCCTGGGCGCGACCCGCGACCGACGCTGGCTCGTCCTGCCGGCGCTGGTCACCGCCTTCCTCTTCCAGCACGCGCTGCAGGGGTGGTGCCCGCCGCTCCCGCTCCTGCGGCGCCTCGGCCTGCGTACCGCATCGGAGATCGAGCGGGAGCGCGCCGCGCTCAAGGCCGTGCGCGGCGACTTCTCCGACGTCGACCGCGGCACGGCGCGGGCGGACGCCGCGTTCGAGCGGGCGTCGACCTGAGCCGCGGCCGCCCCGACCGCGCGGTCACGACGACGTGGCGGACGGGCCGTCGGCGCCGGGCGGCACCGGCATCCGCAGCCGTCCCAGCAGCCGGTCCGTCCCCGGCGCCCCGTAGTGCCGCAGCATCTCGATCGCGCCCGGCACCGACAGGCCGGCGCGGTCGAGATGGAGCCCGGCCATCGCCCCGTAGCAGCGATGCACCGCCTGGTCGCGGTAGAGCAGCGCCGGCGCCCGGTCGCCGACCGGGATGAAGGGATAGGGGTTGGCCTCCCAGACGACGATGCCGCCGTCCGGCGTCTGGCCGTAGTCGAAGGCGACGACATCGAGCCCGAGCGCGGCGCGGCCGCGGCGGAAGAGGTCGGCCGGCGGCGGCGGGCGGGCGAGGTAGTCCGCCTCCTCGGCCCGCAGGTCCGGGGTCGAGAGCTTGCGTTCGCCACGCACCTCCCACGCGCGGGAGGCGATCCGGTGGACCGCGATCGTGCGGTCGCCGAAGGTCACGCAGCGCATCTTCCGGAACAGCCCGTCGGGCCCGCGCGTGTCGACGAACTCGACGGCGATCGGGTGCCGGAAGGCGATGAGCGCCGCCGGGTCGATCGCCTCGCCCGCGCCCAGCAGCAGCGACGGCCGGCGGTGGCCGCCATCCTCGCGGATCAGGATCCGGCCGGGCAGCGCGGCGCGGACCGTCGCGGCCGACGCGGCATCGACGGGGAGCGAACGTGGCGTGCGGATGCCGGCGGCCGCGAGCCGCCGGCCGGTCTCGTGCTTGCCGCTGTGGGCCAGCCTGGCCGGATGGTTGACGGTGGCGATGCCCCGCCCGGCACCGCGGTCGACGAGGGCGACGGCGCGGGCGAGGCCGCCCGGCGACCACTCGGCGATCGGGTCCTGGAGCCAGGTCACGACGACCCGGATACCGCCGAGGTCGATGTCGGGGCAGGGCAGCAGCGCCAGTCGGAAGCGGCGCCGGATCGTGGCGAAGTTGCACTCCAGCCAGGCGAGATAGCCGTCGTGGAACCCCGCCTGGCAGAGCGGGTGGCGGACCGCGAGGATGGCGGCATCGGACGCCGCCCAGGTGGCGTTGCGCCGGTCGTCGACCCGCCGCAGCCGGCGGTAGCGGGCGACCGGCGAACCCCGGCTGCCGCTCAAGCGGGGCGCCCGGCGGCAATGACTCCGGCGACCACGTCACCGACCGGGCGACCCGACAGCAGGTCGAGCGGCTCGACCGCGACGCCCCAGAGCTTCTCGATCCGCAGCGCCGTGTTCACCGCCTGGAGGGAATCCACCCCGAGGAGATTGAGGTCGTCGGCGGGATGGAGGCGGGCGAGCCCGCATTCCTCGGCGATGACGGCGGCGATGCGCGCCGACCGCGGATCGGGCCAGTCGCCGTCGGCGGCGGTGGGGCGGGCCCGTGGCGCGGCGTCCTGGTCCTGGCGGTCGAGTTCGGCCAGGCGCAGCCGGTCGATCTTGCCGGTCGCCGTGAGCGGCAGGGCGGCGTGGAGCACGGTCGCGGCCGGCACCATCGGCGCCGGCAGGCTGGCGCGGAGCGCGGCGCTGGTCGCCCGGGCGACCGCGTCCGGGGCGGCCCCGGCATCGCCGGACGCCGCGAGGTGGAGGACGAGCTGGTCGACGATGCCGTCCGCCCCGCGCCGGGCGACGACGCCGGCGGCGGCGATTCCGGGAACCCGCAGCGCCGCCGTTTCGATCTCCTCCAGCTCGATGCGCCAGCCGCGCAGTTTCACCTGGTTGTCGAGCCGGCCGGCGAAGTCGAGCATGCCGTCCGGCCGCGGCCGGACGAGGTCGCCGGTGCGGAAGAGCCGCCGTCCCGGATCGAGCGGATGGGGCAGGAATTTCGCGTCGCCGGCGCCGCGGTCCCGGTAGTAGCCGTCGGTGACCCGGGGGCCCGCCAGGCACAGTTCGCCGAACTTGTCCCCGCCCGGCTCGTCGGCAGGCTGGTCCGCCTGCGCGTCGGCCCGATCGTCGGCCGGGAGCAGGCGCAGCCACATCTCCATGTCCGGCAGCGGCCACCCGAGCGGCGTTCGACCGTCGGCGCCGCCGATGTCGGGCGTGGCGACGCAGGCCGCGGCCATCATGGCCTCGCTGGCGCCGTAGAGCATCTGGATGCGACCGCCCGGCGGCAACAGCCACTGGAGGGTGCGGCAATCCTCGGCCCGCACGATGTCGCCATAGACCAGGAGGTGGCGCAGATGGCGGAAGCCGGCCGCCGCCCGCGGATGGGCGGCCACCGCGCGCGCCAGCCCGACATAGCTCATGAGATGGGTGGCGCGGTGGTGCTCCATGAGATCGATCAGGGCGTGGACCGAGGCGCGGTCGGACAGCAGCAGCACCGTGGCGCCGACGGCCAGCGGCGCCACGCTGCACACGGCGCCGGTCAGGGTCGTGGCCGGCGTCACCAGCGCCACGCGGTCGCCGTCGCGGACATCGACGATCGCGTCGAGCATGGCGACGGCGGCGGCCATCGCCTCCGGCCCGTGGCACACGCCCTTCGGGATCCCGGTCGAGCCCGAGGTGAAGATGAGAAACGCCTCCTTGCCCCGCCTGGCCGGCCCGCTCTCGGCGGCGGGGTCGAGCGTGCCCGCCAGGACGGTGCGGATCCGGTCCGGCGCCAGTTCCGGGACCGGCGGCGCCTCGTCGTCGTGGCGGACGAGCACGTCCGCCCCGCTCGACAGGGCGACCTGGCGGACGCGCAGCGGCGTCATCGTCGCATCCAGCGGCACGACCGCACGGCCGACGCGCAGGCAGGCGACGATGGCGACGACGAGCAGCAGGCCGGCCTCGCCGAGCACCAGCACCGGCGCCGTGCCGGCAGGGCCGATGTGGGCGGCGAGCGAGCGGGACAGGCCGGCCAGCGTGACGAAGTCCGTCGTGCCCTCCGGCGTGACGACGGCCGGCCGGTGCGGATCCTCGCGCGCGATCCGCTCGATGGCGGCGACGAGATCGGCGGCCGGCGGCGGATCCCCCTCCGGGCCGGCGATGCGGCGCAGCCGCTCGCCCGTGGCGGTCATGGGAGATCGCCCCCGGACCCGGTGACCCAGGCGAGCGTCGATGCCAGCCGGCCCGAGCGGGCGAGCTGGGCCGCGACGTTGTGGCGGGCGGTCGGAAGCGGCTTGCGAACGACGCCCGGCACGTCGGCCATGCGCATGGCGTCGGCCGCATCCGGGCCGTGGTCGCGGGCGTAGAACCAGAGGATGCGGGCCGGCGCGGCGGCGGCAACCGCCTGCCGGCGCACCGCCCCGGCGAGCGCGGCGGTGGCATCGGGCAGGCCGCGCCCGGTGCCCGCTGCCGGCACCCGAGCGGTGGCGATCCCGGCCGCGACGACGGCGCGGGACGGGCCCAGGGCCTGGGCGAGGCGCGCGGCGGCAAGGCCGCCGATGCTGTTTCCCCAGCACGCCACCCGCGCGACGCCGAGCGATTCCGCTAGCCGGGTGACATGGCGCACGAGGGCCGCCCAATCCGGCCCCGCCTCGGCGACGCCGTCGCGGAAATCCTGGTGGACCGGGTCGCGCAGATAGAGGACATGGGCGCCGGTTCCGGCCGCCCAGCGATGGAAGACGTTGCAGGGCATGCCGATGCCGCCGCGCGCGCCGGCGAAGCACACGAGCAGCCGGTCGGTGCCGGCGGCGGGCGACCGGGCGAGCTGGATCTGGCGCCACGGCTGGTCGAGAAACCGGTCGCCCGGAATTGCGGCCGGCATCCGCTCGACCAGCCCGAGGAGTTCGTCCGCCAGCGTCTCCGCCCGGACGACGGGGCGGAGCAGCGCCATGGCGCGGCCGATGCCGTCGCCGTCGCAGGCATCGAGCCAGGGAAAGATGCCCGCCTCCCAGGCCCGCGCCGGTGCGCGCGACAGATCGAGCGAAGGTCCGCCGGCAGCGGCGGCGACCAGTCGCAGCCCGAGCGGGAGCGGTCCCAGCGCGGCGTCGCCGGCGAGGCCGTCGAGGCTGGCGATCATCGCCGGATCCCCGGCCGCGGCATGCACCGCCCGCACGGCCGCCATACGGGTGCGCGGGCCGGCCTCGCGCGCCGCCTGCCGCCGGCAGGCGAGCGCGAAGGCCGCGCGCCAATCCGCCACCCGCGCGAGACCGGCCACGGTGTCGGCGGTCCCGGTATCGTCGTCGGCCTGCCCGGCGTCGGGCTGCCCAGCGTCGGGCTGCCCAGCGTCGGCCTGCCCGGCGGACTGTGCGTCGTCGGTCGGTTCGGCACTGCTGCGTGCCATCGGCGATCCATCCCCCGTTGACCGGCGCCGATCATACACCACCGCCGGGCATGGTGCCGACCGGGGGCGCGCCGTCCCGGCCGCGGCGCCGGCGCATGCGGCCGGCGAATCCGGGTAGAGTGTCGCACGGAACATCGCAGGGGGGCGCGGTTTGGCGGTCGAGGGACAGGGGAGCGATCTCGTTCAGGTCGTGGCGCTGCTGGGCGCGGCGGTGGTCGCGGTGCCGCTGTTCCGGCGGCTCGGGCTCGGCTCGGTGCTGGGCTACCTGGCGGCGGGTCTGGCGATCGGGCCGTTCGGCCTCCGCCTCTTCTCCGACGCGCAGGCGATCCTGCACGTCGCCGAACTGGGCGTCGTCATGTTCCTCTTCGTCATCGGGCTGGAAATGCAGCCCTCGCGCCTATGGAACCTGCGCCGGGAGATTTTCGGCCTGGGTGCCGCCCAGGTCGGCGCCTGCGGCGCCCTGCTGACCGGCCTCGGTGTCATGGCCGGCTGGCCGCCCGCCGTCGCCTTCGTCGCCGCCATGGGGTTCGTCCTCTCCTCGACGGCGATCGTCATGCAGCTCCTCGACGAGCGTGGCGACACCTCGACCCCGGCCGGGCAGAAGATCGTCTCGATCCTGCTGCTGGAGGATCTGGCGATCGTGCCGCTGCTCGCCATCGTCGCCTTCCTGGCGCCGCAGCCGGCCGCCGGCGGCTGGCCGGAACGGCTGGTCCAGGTCGGGCTCGCGGTCGGCGCCATCGTCGGGCTGCTGGTGGCCGGGCGCTGGCTGCTCAACCCGATCTTCCGCCTCCTGGCCGCGGCCCGCGCGCGCGAGATCATGACCGCGGCGGCGCTGCTGGTGGTGCTGGGCGCGGCGCTGCTGATGCAGCAGGGCGGCCTGTCGATGGCGATGGGGGCCTTCCTGGCCGGCGTGCTGCTGTCGGAATCGAGCTTCCGCCACCAGCTCGAGGCCGACATCGAGCCGTTCCGCGGCATCCTGCTCGGGCTCTTCTTCCTCGCCGTCGGCATGTCGCTCGACTTCGCCGTCATCGCCGTCGACTGGGCGACGATCCTGGCCGCCGTCGCCGCCTGCATGGTGGTGAAGGCGATCGGCATCTACGGCGTCGCCCGCGTGCTCCGGGCCGACCATCGCGAGGCGCTGACGCGGGCTGCCCTGCTGGCCCAGGGCGGCGAGTTCGCCTTCGTCCTCTATTCCGCCGCGGCCGCGGTCGGCATCTTCGACGCCCGGATCAACGCCGTCCTGACCGCGACGGTGATCCTGTCGATGGCGCTGACGCCGCTCCTGACGCTGCTGCTGCGCCGGGCGCTGCCGCAGCGGGCGCCGGACACGAGCGACCTCGACG
>NZ_JAYSFE010000051.1:0-31341 GCF_041913585.1 Allostella sp. | reverse complement strand
GTCGCGCCGACGCCGAACACCTTGGCGACGTTGGCGACCTCGATCTTGGAGAAGCCGAGCTCGACATAGAGCGGGTTCGACATGATCCCGGCCAGGGCGTCGCCCAGCTTGTAGAGGACGACGAAGAGCAGGACCGCGAGCCAGCCGGGCCGGCGGGCGAAATCGGCGAACGGCGCCACCACCGCCGAGCGCACCCAGGCGGCGGCGCGCACGGCCGCGCCGGCCGTCGCCGGCGGCGGCGGGGGTTCGGCGGTTGCCCGGTCGACGGACTCCGGCTCCGGCGAGAGGAGCACGGTCAGCACGCCGACCAGCATCAGCGCGGCCATCACGGCATAGGCGACGTGCCAGCCGCCGAACTGGGCGGCGTAGAGGGCACCGGCACCGGCCGCGAGCATGCCGCCGCGATAGCCCCACTGCACCGCGGCGGCCCCCAGCCCCTGGGCTTCGGGCGGCAGCAGTTCGATGCGGTAGGCGTCGATGACGATGTCCTGCGTCGCCGACAGGAAGGCGACCGCGAGCGCGGCGATGGCCGTCGGCACCGGGTCGGCCGCCGGGTCGGTCAGGCCGAGGGCGACGATCGCCAGGATCAGCGCCGCCTGGACGCCCAGCGTCCAGCCGCGGCGGCGGCCGAACCAGCGGGTCAGGAGCGGCAGCGGCAGGGCGTCGACCAGCGGCGCCCACAGGAACTTCAGGCTGTAGGCGGTGCCGACCAGCGCGAAGAGGCCGATGGCGGTGCGCGAGACGCCGGCCTCGGCGAGCCAGAAGGACAGCGTTCCGAAGGTCAGCGGCAGCGGCAGGCCGCTCGCAAATCCGAGCCCGAGCACCGTCGCCAGGCGCGGCTGCCGCCACAGGGCCGCGGCGAGGCGCGGTTCCCGCCCCGCGGGGGCGGCCGGCCCGTCCCCCGCCTCGCGCATCGGCCGACGGTCTCTACTTGGCGTCGGCGGCGACCTGCATCTTGATGATGCGGTCGGGGTTGCTGACGGCGCCGTTCTGGGCCGACGAGCCCTTCTTGATCTTGTCCACGAACTCGATGCCCTGGGTCACCTTGCCCCAGACGGTGTACTGGCCGTCGAGGTGCGGCGAGGGCGCGAACATGATGAAGAACTGGCTGTCGGCGCTGTTCGGGTTCTGGGCGCGGGCCATCGAGGTGGTGCCGCGGACATGGCGCTCGCGCGAGAACTCGGCGTCGAGCTTCTGGCCCGATCCGCCGGTGCCGTCGCCGCGCGGGTCGCCCGTCTGGGCCATGAACCCGTCGATGACGCGGTGGAAGACGACGCCGTCGTAGAAGCCCTTGCGCGTCAGCTCCTTGATGCGGGCGACGTGCTTGGGGGCGAGGTCGGGGCGCATCTCGATGACGACGCGGCCGTCCTTCAGGTCGAGATAGAGGGTGTTTTCGAGATCGGCTGCTTGCACGGGCGCCTCCAGCAGGAGAAGGCAGCCGACGACAGCGAGGAGAGCGCGGAAGATCCGCATGGGCGGCCTCTCGGAAAGGGTGAATGGGGGTCGATTCGCCGGCCGGACCATAGACGATCGGCAGCCGGCGGGGAACGAGGGGGCGGGCGCGGCCGCCCCCGTCCGTCAGCCGGCCTCGGCGGCGCGGCTGGCGCGCTTGCGGTCGTTGGGATCGAGCAGCTGCTTGCGCAGCCGGATGCTCTTCGGCGTCACCTCGACCAGCTCGTCGTCGGCGATGTAGGCGATCGCCGTCTCCAGCGTCAGGGCGCGCGGCGGGGTCAGCCGGATCGCCTCGTCCTTGGAGGTGGTGCGGATATTGGTGAGCTGCTTGCCCTTGATCGGGTTGACCTCGAGGTCGTTCTCGCGCGTGTGCTCGCCGATGATCATCCCCTGGTAGACCTGGGTCGCGGGGTGGATGAACATCGGGCCGCGATCCTCGAGGTTCCACAAGGCGTAGGCGGTGGCGGCGCCGTCGCTGTTGGAGATCAGCACGCCGGCGCGGCGGCCCTCGATCGGGCCCTTGTAGGGGGCGTAGCCGTGGAAGATGCGGCTCATGATGCCGGTGCCGCGGGTGTCGGTCAGGAACTCGCCCTGGTAGCCGATGAGGCCGCGCGCCGGGATGCGGAAGGTGAGCCGCACCTTGCCGCCGCCGGACGGGCGCATGTCGACCATCTCGCCGCGGCGGGCGCCCAGCTTCTCGACGACGATGCCGGAATAGGCCTCGTCGACGTCGATCTGCGCCTCCTCGATCGGCTCCATGCGCTGGCCGGTCTGCGGGTCGGTGTGGAAGAGGACGCGCGGGCGCGAGATCGACATCTCGTAGCCCTCGCGGCGCATCGTCTCCATCAGCACGCCGAGCTGCAGTTCGCCGCGGCCGGCGACCTCCAGCGCGTCCTTGCCCTCGGTCTCGCGGACGCGGATGGCGACGTTGCCCTCGGCCTCGCGCATCAGCCGGTCGCGCAGCATCCGGCCGGTGACCTTGGTGCCCTCGCGACCGGCGAGCGGCGAATCGTTGACCGAGAAGGTGACGGCGATGGTCGGCGGGTCGACCGGGATGGCGTCGAGGCCGACGGTGACGCCGGGATCGGCGAGCGTGTCGGCGACGGTGGCGTCGGTCAGGCCGGCGATGGCGACGATGTCGCCCGCCACGGCCTCCTGTACCGGCACCCGCTCCAGCCCGCGGAAGGAGAGCAGCTTGGTCAGGCGGCCCTCCTCGACGACCTTGTCGCCGCGCAGCGCCCGGACCGGCATGTTGACCCGGGCGGTGCCGGAGGCGATGCGGCCGGTGAGGACGCGGCCGAGGTAGGAATCGTACTCGAGCAGCGTCGCCAGCATGGCGAAGGGCGCGTCGACATCGACCACGGGCGCCTTCACGTGCGCGAGGATGAGGTCGAAGAGCGGCGCCATGTCGACCCGCGGCCCGTCCATGGATTCGCTGGCCCAGCCGCTGCGGCCGGAGGCGAAGAGGGTCGGGAAGTCGAGCTGGTCGTCGTCGGCGCCGAGCGCCGCGAACATATCGAACACGTCGTTGTGGACGCGCTGCGGCTCGGCGTCCGACCGGTCGACCTTGTTGATGACGACGATCGGCCGCAGCCCCTGCTTCAGCGCCTTGGCGACGACGAACTTGGTCTGGGGCATCGGCCCCTCGGCGGCGTCGACCAGCACGACGACGCCGTCGACCATGCTGAGGATGCGCTCGACCTCGCCGCCGAAATCGGCGTGGCCGGGCGTGTCGACGATGTTGATGCGCGTGTCCTTCCAGACGACGGCGGTGCACTTGGCGAGGATGGTGATCCCGCGCTCGCGCTCCAGGTCGTTGGAGTCCATGGCGCGCTCGGCCACCTGCTGGTTGGCGCGGAAGGTGCCGGACTGGCGGAGCAGCACGTCGACCAGCGTGGTCTTGCCGTGGTCGACGTGGGCGATGATCGCGATGTTGCGGATGTCCATGGGAACCCGATATGGCGGCGCAGCGAGGCCCGTGCCGGGCTGCGTCAGATGGAGCGGAGGAGTTCGGCCAGCGGCGTCTCCGGCCGCGCACCGAAATGCGAGATGACCTCCCCCGCGGCGACGGCGCCGAGCCGTCCGCAGGTCGCGAGGTCGCGGCCCGTGGTGAGGCCGAAGAGGAAGCCGGCGGCGTAGAGGTCGCCGGCGCCGGTCGTGTCGACGACGCGGTCGACCGGCGCTGCGGCGACCGCGTGGACGGCGTCGGCGGTGGCGACGACGCTGCCGGCGGCGCTGCGGGTGAGGGCCGCGACCGGCACCGTGCCGCGGATCGTGTCGAGCGCGCCCTGGAAGTCGGCGGCTCCGGTCAGCGACAGGATCTCGACCTCGTTGGCGAACAGGATGTCGACATGCTCGCGCACGAAGAGCCGCAGCGCGTCGCGGTGGCGGTCGACGCAGAACGGGTCGGACAGGCTGAGGGCGACCCGGCGGCCGTGCCGCCGCGCGATCTCGGCGGCCTTGACGAAGGCCTCGCGGGCGCGCGGCGGATCGAAGAGGTAGCCCTCGAGATAGGTCACGGCCGAGGCGGCGACCGTCGCCTCGTCGACATCGTCGGGGCCGAGCTCGACGCAGGCGCCGAGATAGGTCGACATGGTGCGCTGGGCGTCCGGGGTCACCAGGATGAGGCAGCGCGCCGTGCCGGGGCCCGAGGTCGCCGGCGCCGTCGGGAAATGGACGCCGGTCGCGCGGATGTCATGGGCGAAGATGCGGCCCAGTTCGTCGTCGCGGACCTTGCCGAAATAGGCCGCGCGCCCGCCCAGCGAGGCGACGCCCGCCAGGGTGTTGGCGGCCGAACCGCCGGACATCTCGATGCCCGGCCCCATCCGGCCGTAGAGCGCGTCGGCGCGACCGGCGTCGATGAGGGCCATGGTGCCCTTGGCGAGTCCTTCCCGTTCGAGGAAGGCGTCGTCGGCATGGGAGAGGACATCGACGATGGCATTGCCGATGCCGACGACATCGTGGCGCGTCTCGGCCATTTCGGGACACATTTCGGTGGAGGATGGGCCGGGGTTCTATCGGATCGCGGACGCCGCGGCAAGGCGGACGCAAGACCGGTCGCGACATTGTCACATGGCGGTGCCAGGATTCGCCTGGGGTATTCTTGTCTCCGACCGCCGCAAGTCTCGGGAGAACCTCCGATCGTGCAGGATGCCGAATCCGTCGAGTGGCCGCATGGCGACGACCCGCGCAGCAACCGCTCCGCCGCTCCGCCGATCGCCGCGATCATCTCCCGCCGCGCGCTCCTCGCCGGCCTGGCGGCGGCGACGCTGGCGCCGCTGGCGCGCCCGGCCCGGGCGGCGGACGGCGTCTTCGCCCCGGTGCCGGCCGGCGTCGACGACCGCGACCACCTGCCGGTCGGCCATTCCCGGCAGGTGCTGCTGCGCTGGGGCGATCCGCTCTTCGCCGACGCCCCGGCCTTCTCGGTCGCGGGCCAGTCGGCGGCCGCCCAGGCGCGCCAGTTCGGCTACAATTGCGACTTCGTCTGCTATTTCCCGCTGCCGGCCGGCAGCCGGTCGAGCGACCATGGCCTTCTCGTCGTCAACCACGAGTACGCCATCCCCGCCCTGATGTTCCCGGGCGTTGCGCCGGGCCGCGAGGCGACGCAGACGCTCGGGCCGGCGGAGGCGGCGGTCGAGATGGCTTCGCTCGGCGCCTCGGTGGTCGAGGTGCGGCGCGGACCTGGAGGCTGGACGGTCGTCCCCGGCGCCCATACCCGCCGGATCACGGCGACGACGCCGATGGTGCTGGGCGGTCCGGCCGCCGGCCATCCGCGGATGCGGACGACGGCCGACCCGGCCGGACGCACGGTCGCCGGCACCTTCGCCAACTGCGCCGGCGGCGAAACCCCCTGGGGGACGGTGCTCTCGGGCGAGGAGAACGTCCACGCCTTCTTCGGCGGGGCGGCCGGCGACGACCCGGCGCGGGCCCGCTACGGCATCGACGGGCGCGGCTGGTACTCCTGGCACCGGCACGACCCGCGCTTCGATCTCGCGCGGGAGCCGAACGAGCCCAACCGCTTCGGCTGGATCGTCGAGTTCGACCCCTACGACCCCCGGTCGGTGCCGGTGAAGCGCACGGCGCTCGGCCGGTTCAAGCACGAAGGCGCGACCTGCGTCGTCAATCCCGACGGGCGCATCGCCGTCTACCAGGGCGACGACGAGCGCTTCGAGTATGTCTACAAGTTCGTCACCACCCGGGCCTGGGTGCCGGGCGACCCGGCCGCCAACCGCGACCTGCTCGACGACGGCATCCTCTACGTCGCCCGTTTCCATGCCGACGGCCGCCTCGAGTGGCTGCCGCTGGTGCACGGGCAGGGGCCGCTGACGGCGGAGAACGGCTTTCCCGACCAGGCGACGGTGGTGATCGAGGCGCGCCGCGCCGCCGATCGCGTCGGCGCCACGCCGATGGACCGGCCGGAGGACGTCGAGGCGAGCCCGAAGACCGGCCGCGTCTACGTCACCATGACCAACAACCACCGGCGCGAGGCGGCGCGGATCGACGCCGCCAATCCCCGGGCGGAGAACCGCCATGGGCACGTCATCGAGATGGTCCCGCCCGCCGGTCCGGGCGGCCCGGACCACGCCGCGACCGAGGCCAGCTGGGAACTGTTCCTCGCCGCCGGTCGGCCGGGGACCGATCCGGGGACCGTCTATGGCGCCGGATCGGGGCCCGAGGACTGGCTGTCCTGTCCCGACAACCTCGTCTTCGACGCCGCGGGCCGGCTGTGGATCGCGACCGACAGCGGGCTCGCCGCCGGCGCCGCCGACGGGCTCTACCTCGCGACGACCGAGGGACCGGAGCGGGGCCGGGTGCGGCGCCTCTACCGGGCGCCGATCGGGGCCGAGGTGACGGGGCCGGCCTTCACGCCCGACGGCCGTACGCTCTTCCTGTCGGTGCAGCATCCGGGCGCCTCTCGCGGCTCGCACTTCGCCCGGCCCTCGACCCGGTGGCCGGACTTCGCCGAGGGCGTGCCGCCGCGCCCCTCGGTCGTCGCCATCACCCGCGACGATGGCGGCCCGGTCGGCGGCTGAAGCACGGGGGGCCGCTCCAGATTTGTATTGCATGGTGGCCGGCAACTTGCAGAGTGGACGGGAGCCACCCTCCGTCCGCCCGAAAGGATCGCCCGCGATGCCGCTCGCCCTCGCCCGCCGCCTGCTGCCGGTCCTGGCGCCGGCGGCCGTCGCGCTCGCCGCGCTCGGGACGCCCGCCGAAGTCGCCGCCGGCCCGACGCTCGACGCCGTCAAGGCCCGCGGCCAGCTCGTCTGCGCCATGAACGGCAGCCGGCCCGGCTTCTCCGTCGTCGACAGCAAGGGCGAGTGGACGGGGCTCGAGGTCGACGTCTGCCGCGCCATCGCCGCGGCCGTGCTGGGCGACGCGAACAAGGTCCAGTACGTCAAGAGCACGACCCAGACGCGGCTCACCGTGCTGCAGACGGGCGAGGTCGACGTGACGCTCTCCAACGTCACCTGGACCTACGGGCGCGACGCCGATCTCGGGCTCGATTTCGTCACCCCCACCTTCTACGACGGCCAGGGCTTCATGGTGCCGAAGAAGCTCGGCGTGAAGTCGGTCAAGGAGCTGAACGGGGCGGCGGTGTGCGTGCGCCCGGGCTCGACCTCGGAGCGCATCGTCGCCGATGCCCAGTCGAAGTACGGCATGAAGGTGACGCTGGTCGTGATCGAGGACCAGAAGGAGCTGAACACCGCCTTCTTCGGCGGCCGTTGCGACGTCTTCGTGCAGACGACCTCCGGCCTGTCGGCGATCCGCGCCGCCGTCGCCCCCAATCCCGAGGATTTCGTCATCCTGCCCGAGATCTTCGGCAAGGACCCGATGGGCCCGGTCGTCCGCCAGGGCGATCCGCAGTGGCGCGACATCGTGCAGTGGGTGGTGTTCGCGCTCTTCGAGGCGGAGGAGCGCGGCATCACCTCGAAGACCGTCGACGACGTCCGGCGGACCAGCAAGGAGCCCGAGGTCCAGCGCCTGCTCGGCACTGCCGGCAGCGCCGCCGGCAAGGGCCTCGGGCTCGATCCCGAATGGGCCTACCGCGTCATCAAGCAGGTCGGCAACTACGCCGAGATCTACGACCGCGGCCTCGGCAACGGCTCGAAGCTGAAGCTGGCGCGCGGCGTGAACCAGCAGTGGACGAGCGGCGGCCTCTTCTACGCCCCGCCGTTCTGACATGCCGACCCGCGCCGGGCGGCCTGCCGGATGGCGGGCCGCCGGCTTCCGTGCGACCCTCTATCAGCTCCTGGTGGTCCTGGTCCTGGTGGGGCTCGCCGCCGGGATGACCGAGACGGCGCGGCGCGCCATGCAGGAGCGCGGCATCGCCTCCGGCTTCGACTTCCTCCTCGACCGCGCCGGCTTCGCGATCGGCCATGCCTTCTTCGCCTTCTCGCCCGAGAACACCTACCTCCAGGCGTTCGTCGTCGGCCTCGGCAACACGCTGGTGGTGGCGGCGGCCGGCCTCGTCACCGCCAGCCTGCTGGGAACCGTGCTCGGCCTGTCGCGCCTGTCGGGGAACTGGCTGCTCGCACGCGCCGCCGGCCTCTATGTCGAGCTCTTCCGCAACACCCCGCAACTCGTCCAGATCGTCTTCTGGTACGCGCTCTTCACCCTCCTGCCGGGGCCCCGGCAGGCCTGGAGCCTGGGCGACCTCGTCTTCTTCTCGAACCGCGGGCTGATCCTGCCCTGGCCGGCCGAGCCCTGGGTGCTGGGGCTGGCGCTGCTGCTGCTGGTGCCGGGTGCGACGCTCGCGGCGGGATTCCTGCGCTGGAGCGACCGCCGCCGGCGCGCCGGCGGCCGCGTGCCGGCGCCGCTCGCCCTGTCGGCGGTGCTGGCGCTGGCGCCGGCGGTCCTCGGCTGGATCGCCGCCGGGGCGCCCGCCGGGTGGAGCGTGCCGGCGCTGCGCGGCTTCAACTTCGCCGGCGGGCTCGCGCTCTCGCCCGAGTTCCTCGCCCTCTATTTCGGCCTCTCCTTCTACATCGCCGCCTTCGTCGCCGAGATCGTGCGCGCCGGCATCCTCTCGGTCGGGCGCGGCCAGATCGAGGCCGCCCAGGCGGTCGGCCTGCCGCGCAGCGAGCTCTATCGCCGCATCGTCTTCCCGCAGGCGCTGCGCGTCGTCGTGCCGCCGCTGGCGGCCCAGTACATCAGCCTCGTCAAGAACAGCTCGCTCGGGGTGGCCATCGGCTATCCCGATCTCTTCAGCGTCACCAACACGGTGCTGACGCTGAGCGGCAACACGATCGAGGCGATCGCCATCATGGCGGCCGTCTACCTCACGCTGGCGCTGGCGATCGGGGCGGTGGCCGACCTCGTCAACCGCGCCGTGCGGATCCGCGAGCGGTGACGGCGGCGATGGCCGGATGCCGCTCCTTCGCGCTGGCCGGCGACGGCGCCCCGCCGCGGCCGCCGCCGCCGGTCGCACGCGGTGCCGTCGGCTGGCTCCGGCGCAACCTCTTCGCCTCGCCCTTCGACGCCGCCGTGACGCTGGCGCTGGCGGCCGCGATCGCCTGGTTCGTGCCGCGGGCCTTCGCCTGGGCGCTCGTGGATGCGGTCTGGTGGTCGCCCGACGGGGCCGCCTGCCGGGCCGCGGCCGGCGCCTGCTGGGCGGTCGTCGCCGAGAAGCACCGGCTCATCCTCTTCGGCACCTATCCCTATGGCGAACAGTGGCGCGGCGCCGCCGTGATCGCGATCTTCGTCGCCATGATCGGCCTGTCGGCGGTGGGCCGGATCGGGATGCGGGCGAAGCTCGCGGCCTGGGTGGCCGCCGCCGCGGCGACGCTGGTGCTGATGCTGGGCGGGGTATTCGGCCTGATGCCGGTCGGGACCCATCTCTGGGGCGGCCTGCCGCTCACCATCGTCATCTTCGCCGCCACCGTGGCGGGCGGCCTGCCGCTCGCCGTGCTGCTGGCGCTCGGCCGCCAGTCGACCATGCCGGCGATCCGCGCCGTCTCGGTCGGCGTCATCGAGGTGGTGCGCGGCCTGCCGCTGATCGCCGTGCTGTTCGTCGCCTCGCTGGTCTTCCCGCTCTTCGTCCCGCCGGAGCTGCAGGTCGACAAGCTGGTGCGGGCGATCATCGGCATGATCGTCTTCTTCGGCGCCTACGCGGCCGAGATCGTGCGCGGCGGCCTGCAGGCGATCCCCGCCGGCCAGCACGAGGCGGCCAAGGCGCTCGGCCTCGGCTACGGCTTCCGGATGCGCCTCGTCGTGCTGCCGCAGGCGCTGGCGCTGGTCGTGCCGGCGCTTCTCAACGACATCATCCGGGCCTTCAAGAACACGACCTTCGTCGCCATCCTCGGCCTCTTCGACGTGCTGGGGGCGGCCAAGGTGGCGCTCGAGGACCCCGTCTGGGTGCGCCACGCGCCCGAGGTCTACGTCTTCGTCTTCGTCCTCTATCTGCTCTTCTGCCTCGCCTTCTCGCGTCAGGGCATGGCGGTCGAGCGCCGGCTTGCGGTGCGCCGCCGATGACCGGGACCGATCCGGCGGCGGACTGGGTGGTCGAGTTCCGCGGCGTCGACAAGTGGTACGGCGACCACCACGCGCTGCGCAGAGTGACGCTCGGCGTGGCGCGCGGCGAGCGGGTGGCGATCTGCGGCCCGTCCGGTTCCGGCAAGTCGACCCTGATCCGCTGCGTCAACGGGCTGGAGCGGCACCAGGCCGGCACCATCCGCGTCGACGGCATCGAGCTCGACCCGGCGGGCCGGGCGCTGCCGGCGGTGCGGCGGCGCACCGGCATGGTCTTCCAGAGCTTCAACCTCTTCCCGCACCTGACGGTCCTCGACAACCTGACGGTCGGACCGATCTACGCCGCGGGCGAGCCGGCGGCCACGGCCGAGGCCCGCGCCCTGGCCCTGCTCGACCGCGTCGGCATCGCCGACCAGAGCGCCAAGTATCCGGGACAGCTCTCCGGCGGCCAGCAGCAGCGCGTCGCCATCGCCCGCGCGCTGATGGCCGAACCCACCGTGATGCTGTTCGACGAGCCGACCTCGTCGCTCGACCCCGAGCGGGTGCAGGAGGTGCTGGCGGTGATGGAGGAACTGGCGCGGGGCGGCATGACGATGATCGTCGTCACCCACGAGATGGCCTTCATGCGCCGCGCCGCCGACCTCGTCGTCTTCATGGACCAGGGCGAGATCGTCGAGGCGGCCCCGCCCGCGCTATTCTTCGCTGCACCACGCACCGACCGCGCCCGGGCCTTCCTCGGGCAGGTCATGCATCTCTGAGGGAGCCCCCGCCCATGACCCCGACCTCCGGACCGGACTGGGCCGGCGTCCGCAGCCGCTTCGCGGCGGCGTCGCGCTTCGCCTATCTCGACCTCGCGCGCAAGGCGCTGCTGCCCGACACCGTCCGCCGGGCGACCGACGAATGGCTGGCCGACGTCGACGAGACGGGCGGCCGCCGGGCCTTCTCGATGGCCGAGATCGAGGCCGCGCGTGCCGACGTCGCCCGCGTCTGGGGCGCGCCGGCGGACCGGCTCGCCTTCGTCAAGAACACGTCCGAGGGCATCAACATCGTCGCCCTCGGGCTCGACTGGCGGCCGGGCGACAATCTCGTGATCTCGACCGAGGAGCACGAGAACAACACCTTTCCCTGGCGCCCCCTCGCCGAGCGCGGGGTCGAGCTGCGCATCGCCCGGGCCGGCCCCGACGGCACCGTCCCGGTCGACGCCTACCGCGAACTGGTCGATGCCCGCACCCGCGTCGTCGCGGTCGCCTGGGTCACCTACGGCATCGGCCACCGCGCGGACCTCGCCGCCTTCGCCGAACTGTGCCGCGGCCGCGGCATTCTCCTCGTCGTCGACGCGGTGCAGGGGCTCGGCATCCTGGCCGACCCGATCGCCGGGCTCGGCGCCGACGTGGTGGCGGCCGGCGGCCACAAGGCGCAGTTCAGCCTCGCGGGGGCCGGCATCTTCCACGTCTCCGACCGCGCGCTCGACCGGCTGCGGCCGCCCTATGCCGCCAAGTTCTCCTTCGCCACCCTGGACCGTACCGACCCGGCGCCGGCGCGCGCGCCGGACGCCCACCGCTACGAGTACGGCAACCCGAACTTCCTCGGCATCTGGGTGCAGCGGCGCTCGGCGCTGATGGTCGAGGAATGGGGCCGCGCCCATGTCGAGGCCCGCATCCGGGCGTTGACCGACCGCCTCATCGACGGCGCCCGCCGTCTCGGCCTCCGGGTGGCGACGCCGGTCGAGTGGCCGCGCCGGGCCGGCATCGTCAGCTTCGATCCCGGCGGGCGCGACGCCGACCGGCTGGAGGCGCTGCTCGCCGAGGACGGCGTCCGCGCCGCCGCCAAGGACGGCCGCATCCGGGCGGCGCCGCACGTCTACAACGACGAGGCGGACATCGACCGCTTCCTCGACCGGCTCGCCTTCCATCTCCGCCGCAACGCCACCGCCGCCGAGGCCGCCCAATGACCCATTCCCCCGCCGTCCGCGTCACCATCGATCTCGGCAGCGACACCGCGACGCGGCCGACCGCGGCGATGCTGGCCGCCATGACCACGGCCCCGGTCGGCGACGAGCAGCTCGGCGAGGACCCGACGACGGCCGCGCTCGAAGCGCGGGTGGCCGACCTCCTGGGCAAGGAGGCGGCCCTGTTCCTGCCGTCGGGAACGATGTGCAACCAGATCGCGCTGGTCCTCCACACCCGGCCGGGCGACGAGGTGATCTGCGCCGACAGCGCCCATGTCTACGGGTCGGAAGGGGCGGGCGTCGCGGTCCTCGGCGGCGCCCTCGTCCGGCCCATCGCCTGCGCCCGCGGGATCTTCGGGCCGGACCAGCTCTCGGCCGCGGTGCGGCGGCCGAAGATGCGCTCGCCGCGGTCCCGACTGGTCGTCATGGAGCAGACCGCGAACCGCGGCGGCGGCGCCGTCTGGCCGCTGGCGACGATCGCGGCGGTCGCGGCCCGGGCGCGCGAGCACGGGCTCGCCGTCCACATGGACGGCGCCCGTCTGCTCAACGCCTGCGTCGCTTCGGGCATCGCCGCCAGGGACTATGCGCGGCCGTTCGACACCGCCTGGGTCGATTTCTCCAAGGGCCTCGGCTGTCCGGTCGGGGCGGTGCTGGCGGGCCCGCGCGACTTCATCCAGGACGCCTGGGTGTGGAAGCACCGGCTGGGCGGCGCGCTCCGCCAGTCGGGCGTGCTCGCGGCGGCGTGCCTCCACGCGCTCGACCACCATGTCGAGCGGCTGGCGGAGGATCACGAGAACGCCCGCATCTTCGCCGCCCGGGCCGCGGCGATCCCGGGGGTGCGCATCGACCCGCCGGAGGTCGAGACCAACATCGTCTTCCTCGACCTGGCGGCGAGCGGCGTCGACGCGGCCACCGTGTCGGCCCGCCTCCGGCAGGCGGGAATCCGGATCATGATCGAGGGGCCGACTCGGATGCGGGCCGTCACCCACCTCGATGTTTCTCGCGCAGGGGTCGAGAAGGCGGCCGACGCGCTGGCGCACGCGGTGGAACTGGGGGCCGGCTGACCGAATTGCACCATATTGCCAGATATTGTGGGTCGAGCCTGCGCGACCCACTATTCGTGGCGTTTTGTCCTCCAGGTTGGGTCGATCTGATAATTTTCGTTCAATTTCAATCCCCAAGGGGATATTCTTCGTGTCCAAGATCGGGAAGCATCGATGAATCGCGTCGGCATCCGGGTTCGCGGCCGGCAAGTCGACGACAGGTTGAAACCGTATCTGACGAAAGGTCCCTAGACGATGTTCCGTCGACGCAAGGATGACGACGATCCGACCGGCACCGCCCCGACCGAGGTCGATGACACCTCGCCGTCGGCGGCCGCGAAGCCGTTCACCCGTCCGGTGACCCCGACGCAGCCGTCCGTGCCGTCCGGGCTCGGCGCCGCGCCCGGCGTGCCGCCGATCGGCCGCTCGGTGCCGACGCCGCCGGTGACGCGGCCGATCGAGCCCGCCGGACGCCGTCCGTCCGAGGCGCCGGCAGCGCGCCGCGGCGGCGAGAACGAAAGCAAGACGCTCATCGTCGGGCACGGCATCTGCCTCACCGGCGAGATCACCGCCTGCGACAAGCTGGTGGTCGAGGGCCGGGTCGAGGCGACGCTGACGAGCCGGGTCATCGAGATTTCCGACACCGGCCTCTTCAAGGGCAGCGCGGAGATCGACGAGGCCGAGGTGCGCGGCCGCTTCGAGGGCGACCTGATCGTCCGCAAGCGCCTGTTCATCGGCGCCACCGGCCGCGTTTCCGGCAAGGTGCGCTACGGCCAGCTCGAGGTCGAAGCCGGCGGCCAGCTCTCGGGCGACATCCGCTCGACCTCGGACGACGACGACATGTCGCGCGCGATGGGCAGCCGCATGGTGTCCGACCCCGCCGACATGCGCTTCGAGTCCGGCGGCCGCTGATCCCGCCGTCCGGGGCCGGCCGCCGGTCGGCCCCGGTCGTCAGGCGACGGTCTTCGCCTTGTAGCCGCAGAGGTCCCGGACCACGCAGTCCGGGCAGCGCGGCTTGCGCGCCTGGCAGACATAGCGGCCGTGCAGGATGAGCCAGTGATGGGCGTGTAGGCGCCACGCGGCCGGCACGGCCTTCTCCAGCCCCTCCTCGACCGCGAGCGGCGTCTTGCCGGGGGCGAGCCCGGTGCGGTTGGCGACCCGGAAGATGTGGGTGTCGACCGCGATCGTCGGCCGGCCGAAGGCGACGTTCATCACCACGTTCGCCGTCTTGCGGCCGACACCGGGCAGGGTCTCCAGCACGTCGCGGTCGGCCGGCACCGCGCCGCCGTGCTCCTCGACCAGGATGCGGCTCAGCGCGACGACGTTCCGGGCCTTGGTGTTGAAGAGGCCGATCGTCTTGATGAACTCCCGCAGCCGCTCCTCGCCGAGCTCCACCATCTTCTGCGGCGTGTCGACGAGCCGGAACAGCGGTCCGGTCGCGCGGTTGACCCCGACGTCGGTCGCCTGCGCCGAGAGCACGACCGCCACCAGCAGCGTGTAGGGGTTGAGGTAGTCGAGCTCGGTCTTCGGCTCGGGATCGGCGGCGGCGAGGCGGCGGAAGAACTCGTCGACCTTGCGCTTCTGCATGGCGGCGGAACCTGCGGGCGAGGGGGCCGACAATCTATCGCCGCTCCGGTGGCCGCGTCGCCCTTTTCCCGGCGGCCGGCGCAGCCATATCATCGGCGTCCATGGCCGCCCCCGCCTCCGCCGAACCGGTGCCGCTCCTCGATCTCGAGCTGCGGCCGCACCGCAGCCTCCCGCCCGTGGGATTCACCGTCCTGATGGCGGTGCTGGGGGTGGTCGGGTTTGCCACCGGCGTCCTCTTCCTCGCCATCGGGGCCTGGCCCGTCTTCGGTTTCCTCGGCCTCGACGTGCTGGGTCTCTACGTCGCCTTCCGGATCAGCTATGCGCGGGCGCGGACGACGGCCGACCGGCTGCGGCTCGCCGGCGACGCGCTGACCGTCGACCGCATGCGGCCGAGGCGCCCGGTCGAGCGCTGGACCTTCCAGCCCTACTGGCTGCGCGTCGTCCTCGACGAGGGCACGGGCGCCGGTCGGCCGCGGCTGGTGCTGACCTCGCACGGGCGCCGGCTCGAGGTCGGCGCCTTCCTCGGTCCGGACGAGCGGGCCCGCGTCGCCGGCCTGCTGCGCGACGCCCTTCGGCGCTACCGCGAGCCGGCGGACCTCAGCCCCAGCACGTCCGTCATGTCGTAGAGGCCGGGCGCGCGGCCGGCGAGCCAGAGCGCCGCCCGGACCGCGCCGCGGGCATAGATCTCGCGGCTGCCGGCGCGATGGGTCAGTTCCAGGCGCTCGCCGTTGGCCGCGAAGACGACCGTGTGGTCGCCGACGACATCGCCGCCGCGCAGGGTGGCGAAGCCGATGGTGCCGCGCCGGCGCGCGCCGGTATGGCCGTCGCGCACCCGCACCGCCGCCTCCGCCAGCCCCACCCGGCGGCCACGGGCGGCGGCCTCGCCGAGGCCGAGCGCCGTGCCCGACGGCGCGTCGACCTTGTGGCGGTGGTGCATCTCGACGATCTCGATGTCGTAGTCGGGGTCGAGGGTGGCGGCGACCTGCTCGACGAGGCCCATCAGCAGGTTGACGGCGAGGCTCATGTTCGGCGCCAGCACGATGGGCGCGGTGGCGGCGAAGCCGGCGACGGCGGCGCGGTCCTCGGCGGAGAGGCCGGTGGTGCCGATGACCAGCCCCTTGCCGGCGGCGGCCGCGAGCCGGGCGTGGGCCAGCGTGGCCGCGGGTGCGGTGAAGTCGATGGCGACATCGGCCGCGGCGAAGAGGGCGGCGGGGTCGGTCGAGACGGCGACGCCGCGGCGGCCGATCCCGGCGAGCTCGCCCATGTCCTGCCCGGCGGCGTTGCTGCCGGCGGGCTCGGTGCCGGCCGCCAGCACGGCGCCCTCGGTGCGGTCGACCTCGGCCGCCAGCATCCGCCCCATGCGCCCGGCGGCGCCGGCGATCGCGATCCGTACCTCGGTCATGTCCCCGTCTCCCTCCGGTTGGGAGCGGCGAGGGAGCCACAGCGGCCGCCGCGGCGCAAGCGTCGCGGGACGGACGGCGCTAGACTGCGCCCGGACCATATCCGGGAGGACGGAGCGGGCATGGAGGTTCGCAGCTATCGGCCGGAGGATTTCGCCGCCATCGTGGCGCTGTGGGGGGCGTGCGGTCTGCACCCCAGCCGCTCCGACACGCCGGTCTCGCTCGCACGCAAGCTGGAGCGCGACCCCGACCTCTTCCTCGTCGTCGCGGACGGGGAGGGCGGCATCGTCGGCTCGATCATCGGCTCCTACGACGGCCGCCGCGGCTGGATCAACCGCCTCGCCGTGGCACCCGGCCTGCGCGGGCGGGCGATCGGCCGCCTGCTGGTCGAGACGGTCGAGCGCCGCCTCGCCGAGCGCGGCTGCGACAAGGTCAACCTGCTGGTCGAGCCGGACAACCGCCGGGTCGTCGACTATTACGACCGGCTCGGCTACCGCACCGACGAACTCGTCTTCATGGAGAAGTGGCTGGCCTGACGGCCCGGCCGGAGCGGCCGGCTACTCGCGCAGGTCGCTCCAGAACTCCTTGACCTTCTGGAAGAAGCCGGCCGATTCCGGGCTCGTCTTGTCGCGGCCGCCCGCGCCCTCGAACTCGCGCAGCAGCTCCTGCTGCTTCTTGGTCAGGTTCATCGGCGTCTCGACGATGGCCTGGATGTAGAGGTCGCCGCGCGAGCTGGAGCGCAGCACCGACATGCCCTTGCCCTTGAGGCGGAACTGGTGGCCGGACTGGGTGCCGGCCGGCACCGACACCTTGGCGAAGGTGCCGTCCAGCGTCGGCACCTCGATCTGGCCGCCGAGTGCCGCCGTCGTCATCGGGATCGGCACGCGGCAATGGATGTTGGCGCCGTCGCGCTGGAAGAAGCGGTGCGGCTGGATCGAGAGGAAGATGTAGAGATCGCCCGGCGGCGACCCGCGCAGTCCGGCCTCGCCCTCGCCGCTGAGGCGGATGCGGGTGCCGTCCTCGACCCCGGGCGGGATCGTCACCGACAGCGTCTTCTCCTTGCGCACGCGGCCGGCGCCGCCGCAGCTCTTGCACGGCCGCTCGATGATCCGGCCGGTGCCGCCGCAGTTCGGGCAGGTCCGCTCGATGGTGAAGAAGCCCTGCTGCGCGCGCACCTTGCCGTGGCCCTGGCAGGTCGGGCAGGTGACCGGCCGCGAGCCCGCCTCGGCGCCGCTGCCGTTGCACGCCTCGCAGGCGGCATGGGTCGGCACGCGGATCGTCTTGTCGACGCCGCGGAAGGCCTCGTCGAGCGAGATCTCCATGTTGTAGCGCAGGTCGCTGCCGCGGCCGGAGCCGCCGCGGCGGCCCATCACCTCGCCGAACATCTCCTCGAAGATGTCGGCGAAGCCCTCGAAGCCGCCGCCGCCGCGCGCCCCGCCGCCGCCGTTCTCGAAGGCGGCATGGCCGTAGCGGTCGTAGGCGCCCCGCTTCTGGTCGTCCTTGAGGACGTCGTAGGCCTCGTTCAGCTCCTTGAACTTCTGCTCCGCCTCCGGGTCCCCGGGATTGCGGTCGGGGTGCCAGCGCATGGCCAGCTTGCGGTATGCCTTCTTGAGCTCGTCCTGGTCCGCGTCGCGGGACACTCCCAGGATCTCGTAATAGTCCTGCTTGGCCATGGGTCAGGCGGCAATCCGCTGGCGGCGCCCGGAACGGGGCGCGGAGGCTGGAAACAGAGAAACGCCCGCTGCCGAGCCCGGGAGGGGGATCGACAGCGGGCGCATCGACGGGACTAGGCGCGCTTGTTCTTCTTGGTGTCGTCGACTTCCTCGAAGTCGGCGTCGACGACCTTGTCCTTGTCGGCCGCGGGCGCGTCGCCGCCGGCGCCCGGCTGGGCGCCGCCGGTCTCGGCCTGCTGGGCCTTGTACATGGCCTCGCCGAGCTTCATGGCCGACTGCGCCAGACGGTCGGTCTTGGCCTTGATGTCGGCCGCATCCTCGCCGCCGAGCGCGTCCTTCAGCGCCTGGATGTCGGCCTCGATCTCCGACTTCACGGCCGGCGCGACCTTGTCGCCGTACTCCTTGATGTTGCGCTCGGTCGAGTGCACCAGGGAGTCGGCGTGGTTGCGGGCGTCGACGAGTTCGCGCTTGCGCTTGTCCTCGTCGGCATGCTCCTCGGCCTCGCGCACCATGCGCTGGATGTCGGCCTCGCCGAGGCCGCCCGACGCCTGGATGCGGATCTGCTGCTCCTTGCCGGTCGCCTTGTCCTTGGCCGAGACGCTGACGATGCCGTTGGCGTCGATGTCGAAGGCGACCTCGATCTGCGGCATGCCGCGCGGCGCCGACGGGATGCCGACGAGGTCGAACTGGCCGAGCAGCTTGTTGTCCGCGGCCATCTCGCGCTCGCCCTGGAAGACCCGGATGGTGACCGCGGTCTGGTTGTCCTCGGCGGTCGAGAAGACCTGGCTCTTCTTGGTCGGGATCGTCGTGTTGCGGTCGATCAGGCGGGTGAAGACCCCGCCCAGCGTCTCGATGCCGAGCGACAGCGGCGTCACGTCGAGCAGCAGGACGTCCTTGACCTCGCCCTTCAGCACGCCGCCCTGGATCGCCGCGCCGACGGCGACGACCTCGTCCGGGTTCACCCCGCGGTGGGGCTCCTTGCCGAAGAAGTTCTTCACCGTCTCGATGATCTTGGGCATGCGGGTCATGCCGCCGACCAGGATCACCTCGTCGATCTCCGACGCCTTCAGGCCGGCGTCGCGCAGCGCCGCCCGGCAGGGGTCGATCGTGCGCTGGACGAGATCGTCGACCAGCGCCTCGAGCTTGGCCCGGGTCAGCTTGATGTTGAGATGCTTCGGCCCGCTGGCGTCGGCGGTGATGAAGGGCAGGTTGATCTCGGTCTGGGTCGCGCTCGAGAGCTCGATCTTGGCCTTCTCGCCCGCTTCCTTCAGGCGCTGCAGGGCCAGCCGGTCGCCGCGCAGGTCGATGCCCGACTCCTTCTTGAACTCGTCCGCGAGGTAGTCGATGACGCGCTTGTCGAAGTCCTCGCCGCCCAGGAACGTGTCGCCGTTGGTCGACTTCACCTCGAACACGCCGTCGCCGATCTCCAGGATCGAGACGTCGAAGGTGCCGCCGCCGAGGTCGTAGACGACGATCGTGCCGCTGCCGCGCTTCTCCAGCCCGTAGGCCAGCGCCGCCGCGGTCGGCTCGTTGATGATGCGCAGCACCTCCAGGCCGGCGATCCGGCCGGCGTCCTTGGTCGCCTGGCGCTGGCTGTCGTTGAAGTAGGCGGGCACCGTGATGACGGCCTGGGTCACCGGCTCGCCGAGATAGGCTTCCGCCGTCTCCTTCATCTTCTGCAGGACGAAGGCGCTGAGCTGGCTCGGCGCGTACTTCTCGCCGCGCGATTCGACCCAGGCGTCGCCGTTGTCGCCCTTGATGATGCGATAGGGGACGAGCCCCTTTTCCTTGACCACCAGCGCGTCGTCGCTGCGCCGGCCGAGCAGGCGCTTGAACGCGAACAGCGTGTTCTCGGGGTTGGTCACCGCCTGGCGCTTGGCGGCCTGGCCGACCAGGCGCTCGCCGGACTCGGTGAATGCCACCATCGACGGGGTCGTGCGCGCGCCCTCGGCGTTCTCGATCACCTTGGCGGCCTTGCCCTCCATCACGGCGACGCAGGAATTCGTCGTGCCGAGGTCGATGCCGATCACTTTCGCCATGAGACACTCTCTCCTTCGTGCAGCAGATCCCGACGGCCTCGAAGGCACCGGCGGGACCCCCAGGGAAATTTCGCGGGGGCAATGGTCGGTGGGGACCGCAAGCCCCCAGCGGTCGAGCGGATATATAAGAGGCACCTGCGGCGCTGCAACGGGCCGAACGGCCCGCGAAGGCCCTGGACGAAAGAATCTCGGCCATATTATGGCGGGGCCGGAATCCGGGCGGACGGGGGAACGGACTTGGAGAACCGGCGCATACTCTATGGACGACGGCAGGGCCGACGGCTCCGGGCGGGCCAGCAGGCGACGCTGGCCGCGGGCCTCGCCCGCTTCGGTCTGGCGCGGCCGGAGGAGGGCGATCGGATCGACCTCCGGACCCTGTTTCCCCCGACCTGCCGCAGCGTCTGGCTCGAGGTCGGATGCGGCGGTGGCGAGCACCTCGCCTGGCAGGCGGTCCGCCATCCCGAGGTCGGGATGCTGGCGGCCGAGCCGTTCGTCAACGGCGTCGCCAGCCTCCTGGCCCAGGTCGAGCGCGAGGGACTGGTGAATGTCCGCGTCCTGCCCGACGACGCGCGGCCGCTGATCGACGCGCTGCCCGACGCCGCGATCGCGCGGGCCTTCGTGCTGCATCCCGATCCCTGGCCCAAGGTCCGGCACCACAAGCGCCGCTTCGTCCAGCGCGCCAATCTCGACCGGCTGGCACGGGTGCTGGAGGACGGGGCGGAGCTGCGGATCGCCACCGACGACCTCGACTATCTCGACTGGATGCTGGAACATTGCCTCGACCATCCCCAGTTCGAGTGGCAGGCGCGGGGACCGGAAGCCTGGCGGGATCGCCCGGACGACTGGCCCGTGACGCGCTACGAAGAGAAGGCCGTCCGGGAAGGCCGTCGGAGCTGGCGGATTCTCCTGGTGCGGCGGCCGCGGTCGCCGTCCGGAGCCGAGGAAAGTCTTGCGGCACGGCGGCTTGCGTTGTAAGAGCGCGCATTCTCCATCTATCGCTTGGTCCTTTTTTGAGGGGTGGGCTTCGGCCCACTTTTTCGTATGGCGTTCGAGGGTTCGGCCACCGGTCGTGTGACGCAGGAAATCGCTCCCGCCCTGACGGCGATGGGCTACGACCTCGTGCGCGTCCACCTCTCCGGCGGCCAGCGACCGACCCTGCAGATCATGGCGGAGCGGCTGGACGGTCAGGCGATGACGGTCGAGGACTGCGCCCGGATCAGCCGCGACGTCTCGGCGCTGCTCGACGTGGCCGACCCGATCCCGACCGCCTACACGCTGGAGGTCAGCTCGCCCGGCATCGACCGGCCGCTCGTGCGCGAGGCGGACTATGCCCGCTTCGCCGGGTTCGTCGCCCGGATCGAGACGGACCAGCCGATCGAGGGGCGCCGCCGCTTCCAGGGCCGCCTGCTCGGCCTCGAGGAGGGGGCGGTCGTGATCCGCACCGAGAAGGAGACCTTCCGCGTGCCCTATCCCCGCATCCAGCGGGCGAAGCTGGTGCTGACCGACGACCTGATCGCCGCCACCGTCCCGCCGGTCGCGCCGAACTGAGCCGGCCGGCACCGACCAAGGCCCGCACCGCCAACCGAGGCCCAGGCCCCTACCAGGAACCGCCCATGCAAGCCGTAGCCACCATGTTCCGCCCGGAGCTGCTGCAGGTCGCCGACACCGTCGCCCGCGACAAGGGGATCGAGCGCGACGAGGTCATCGAGGCGATGGAGCAGGCGATCCAGAAGGCCGGCCGCTCCAAGTACGGGCAGGAATACGACATCCGCGCCGAGATCGACCGCAAGTCGGGCGAGATCCGGCTGATCCGCTGCCGGACCGTCGCCGACGAGATCGAGAACGAGGCGACCCAGATCACCGTCGACCAGGCGCAGCGCATCCGGCCGGGCGCGGTGGCGGGCGACGTGCTGACCGATCCGCTGCCGCCGATCGACTTCGGCCGCATCGCCGCCCAGACCGCCAAGCAGGTGATCGTCCAGCGGGTCCGCGACGCCGAGCGCGAGCGCCAGTTCAACGAGTTCAAGGACCGGGTCGGCGAGATCGTCAACGGCCTCGTCAAGCGCGTCGAGTTCGGCAACGTCATCGTCGATCTCGGCCGGGCCGAGGCGATCCTCCGCCGCGACGAGCTGGTCCCGCGCGAGAGCTTCCGCACCGGCGAGCGCGTGCGCGCCTACATCTACGACGTCCGCAAGGAGACGCGGGGGCCGCAGATCTTCCTGTCGCGCACCCATCCGCAGTTCATGGCCAAGCTCTTCGCCCAGGAAGTGCCGGAGATCTACGACAACATCATCGAGATCAAGTCGGTCGCCCGCGACCCCGGCAGCCGCGCCAAGATCGCCGTCATCTCCAACGACAGCGGCATCGACCCGGTCGGCGCCTGCGTCGGCATGCGCGGCAGCCGCGTCCAGGCCGTGGTCCAGGAGCTCCAGGGCGAGAAGATCGACATCATCCCCTGGTCGCCGGACCCCGCGACCTTCGTCGTCAATGCGCTGGCCCCGGCCGAGGTCGCCAAGGTCGTCCTCGACGAGGAGCAGAAGCGCATGGAGGTGGTGGTCCCGGACGAGCAGCTCAGCCTCGCCATCGGGCGCCGCGGCCAGAACGTCCGGCTCGCCTCGCAGCTCACCGGCTGGGACATCGACATCCTGACCGAGGCCGAGGAATCGGAGCGGCGCCAGGAAGAGTTCAAGACGCGCTCGAAGATGTACATCGAGGCGCTCGACGTCGACGACGTGATCGCCCATCTGCTGGTGACCGAGGGCTTCACCTCGGTCGAGGACGTCGCCTTCGCCCCGCCGGAGGATCTCTCCGGCATCGAGGGCTTCGACGAGGACATCGCGGCCGAGCTGCAGCAGCGGGCGCAGAACTTCCTCGAGCGGCGCGACGCCGAGTTCACCGAGCGCCGGCGCGAGCTCGGCGTCGAGGACGCCGTCGCCGAGATCGAGGGGCTGACGCCGCAGATGCTGGTGGCGCTCGGCGAGAAGGGCGTGAAGACGCTGGACGACCTGGCCGACCTGGCCGGCGACGAGCTGGTCGAGATCGTGGGCAAGGACGCGCTCGACGAGGACAGCGCCAACGCCGCCATCATGGCGGCCCGGGCGCACTGGTTCGAGGGCGAGGAGGCCACCCCATCCTGAGCCCGTCCGAAGGCCCGATCGACCGGCCGGCCGGCGACGCGGCGGCGGACCCGTTCGCCGAGAAGGGGCCGCTGCGGCGCTGCATCGTCACCCATCGGTCGCAGCCGAAGGAGCGCATGGTGCGCTTCGTCGTCGGCCCCGACGGGGCGGTGGCGCCGGACGTCGCGGAAAAGTTGCCCGGGCGGGGTTTGTGGTTGACGGCCGAGCGGGATATAGTCGCGCGCGCGGTTGCCCGGCGCCTGTTCGGCAAGGCGGCGCGGGCCGCGGTCACGGTTCCGGCGGATCTGCCCGATCGGGTCGAGGCGCGCCTCCGGGCGCGGTGCCTGGATCTGATCGGCATGGCGCGCCGGGCGGGCGTGGCGGTCGCGGGCTTCGAGAAGGTCCGGGGCTGGCTCGGCGAAGGCCGCGTGGCGTTCATCATCGAGGCGAGTGACGCCGGGCCGCATGGCGTGGCGAAGCTGGGTCGGCAGTCGGGCGATTGTCCCGTGTCCCGGGTGCTGACGGCGGACGAGCTGGGGCAGGCCTTCGCGCGCGACCGGGTCGTCCATGTGGCGATCCAGTCCGGGCATCTGGCGAGGGCGCTGATCGTGGAGACGGACCGGCTGGCGGGCTTTCGCCGGACCGGTGCGGCGGGGTCGGGCGGCGGGCCTTCGGGCGAAGCGGGCGGAAGCGAAGAACGGATCACATGAGCGAAACCAAGGACACCGATCGTAAGCCCCTGTCGCTGGCGCGGCCGGGCAAGCTCGAGCTGAAGAAGGGCTCCGAGCCCGCCGCGGGCCAGGTTCGCCAGAGCTTCCCCCATGGCCGCACCAAGACCGTGCAGGTCGAAGTCCGCAAGAAGCGCGTCGTCGTTCCCGGCGAGCAGGGCCGCGGCGACTTCGGCGACGGCGGACAGCGCCGGGGCGCCGGCCAGTCGCGCACCCTGACCGCCGAGGAACGCGCCTCCCGGATGAGCGCGCTCCAGGGCGCGATCAAGGACGAGGAGGCGCGCCGCCAGGCCGAGATCGACCAGTCGCGCCGGCGGGCCGAAGAGGAAGCCAAGCGCAAGGCCGAAGAGGAGGTCCGGCGCAAGGTCGAGGAGGAGGCCAAGCGCAAGGCCGAAGAGGACGCCAAGCGCAAGGCCGAGGAGGACGCCAAGCGCAAGGCCGAGGACGAGGTCAAGCGCAAGGCCGAGGAGGAGGAGCGCCGCAAGATGGCCGAGCGCGCCGGCAACGCCGCCGCCGCCAAGGCCGTCGCACTCACCGCCGCCGGCAAGATCGCCGCCGAGCCCGAGGAGGATGCCGCCCGGCCGAAGCGGCCCGGCGGCGCCGGGCCGCTGCCGCCCAAACGCGCCGTCGCGCCGCCGCCCAAGCGCATGGAGCCGCGCCGCCGTGGCGGCAAGATCACCGTGACCCAGGCGCTCAACACCAGCGAGGCCGAGCGCGTGCGCAGCATGGCGGCGCAGCGCCGGGCGCGCGAGAAGGAACGCCGTCACCAGTACGAGCAGTCGGACACCCAGCGCGTCGTGCGCGACGTCGTGGTGCCCGAGACGATCACCGTCCAGGAACTCGCGAGCCGCATGGCGGCGCGTTCGGGCGAGGTCATCAAGTCGCTGATGAAGATGGGCGTCATGGCGACCATCAATCAGACGATCGACGCCGACACGGCCGAGCTGGTGGTCGCCGAGTTCGGCCACAACGTCAAGCGGGTGTCCGAGGCGGACGTCGAGATCGGCCTGAAGGGCGAGGAGGACGTCGAGGAGAACCTGCTGCCGCGGTCGCCCGTCGTCACCGTGATGGGCCATGTCGACCACGGCAAGACCTCGTTGCTCGACGCCATCCGGGCGACCGACGTGGCGGCGCGGGAAGCGGGCGGCATCACCCAGCACATCGGCGCCTACCAGGTGACGGTGTCGAACGGGCGCAAGATCACCTTCATCGACACGCCGGGCCACGAGGCCTTCACGGCGATGCGCGCCCGCGGCGCCACCGTCACCGACATCGTCGTCCTGGTGGTGGCCGCCGACGACGGCGTCATGCCGCAGACGATCGAGGCGATCCGCCACGCCCAGGCGGCCCAGGTGCCGATGATCGTCGCGATCAACAAGATGGACCGCGCCGACGCCAACCCCGACCGCGTGCGCACCGAGCTGCTCCAGCACGGCGTCGTCGTTGAGAATCTCGGCGGCGAGGTGCTCGACGTCGAGGTCTCGGCCGTCAAGCGTACCAACATCGAGAAGCTCGAGGAGCTGATCCTGCTGCAGGCCGACCTGCTCGACCTGCGGTCCAACCCGAACCGCACCGCCGAGGGCGTCGTCATCGAGGCGAAGCTGGAGCGCGGCCGCGGTGCCGTCGCCACCGTCCTCATCCAGCGCGGCACGCTGCGCATGGGCGACGTCTTCGTCACCGGCAGCGAGTGGGGCCGGGCGCGGCTGCTGCTCGACGACCGCGGGGAGAAGATCGAGGCGGCGACCCCCGGCATGCCGGTCGAGGTGCTGGGCCTGAACGGCGTGCCGCTCGCCGGCGACGACTTCCAGGTGGTCGAGAACGAGAGCCGGGCCCGCGACGTCACCGCCTTCCGGTCGCGGCGCCGCCGCGACCAGACGCAGGCGGCGGGCCAGCGCGGCACGGTCGAGGAGATGCTGTCGCAGATCGCCAGCGGCCAGGCGAAGGAACTGGCGATCGTCGTCAAGTCGGACGTGCAGGGGTCGCTGGAAGCGATCACCGGCTCGCTCGCCAAGCTGGCGACGGACGAGGTGGCGGTGCGGGTGCTGCATGCCGCGGTCGGCGGCATCAACGAGTCCGACGTGACGCTCGCCAGGGCGTCGGGCGGCTTCATCATCGGCTTCAACGTCCGCGCCAATCCGCAGGCGCGCGACCTGGCGCGCCGGGACGGGGTCGACATCCGCTACTACTCGATCATCTACGACGTGGTCGACGACGTGAAGCTGGCCCTCCAGGGCATGCTGACGCCGACGCTCCGCGAGCGGTTCCTCGGCAATGCCCAGATCCTGGAGGTGTTCAACATCACCCGGGTCGGCAAGGTCGCCGGCTGCCGCGTCACCGAAGGGACGGTCAAGCGCGGCGCCAAGGTCCGGCTCCTGCGCGACGATGTCGTCATCCACGAGGGCAGCCTGAAGACCCTGAAGCGCTTCAAGGACGAGGTCCGCGAAGTGAAGGAGGGTTTCGAATGCGGCATGGCCTTCGAGAACTACAACGACATCCAGCCGGGCGACGTCATCGAGTGCTTCGAGATGGAGGAGGTGGCGCGCCAGCTCGCATGAGCCGGCGGGCCCCTTCCCCGGAGTAGCCTCCCATGACCCGCCGTTCCGGCGGCAGCGCCCCGACGCAGCGACAGCTCCGCGTCGGGGAGGAGCTGCGCCATGTCCTCGCATCCGTGCTCGCGCGCGGCGAGTTGCGCGATCCGGCGCTGCAGGACGTATCGATCACGGTGACGCAGGTCCGGGTCAGCCCCGACCTGCGCAACGCCACCGCCTATGTCATGCCGCTGGGCGGCGCCCACGCCGCCGACGCGTTGCCGGCGCTGCGCCGCGCCGCGCCGTTCCTGCGCGGTCAGGTGGCGCGCGCGGTCGACCTCCGCCTCGTGCCGCAACTCGACTTCGCGCTCGACACCTCGTTCGACAATGCCCAGCGCATCGACGACCTGCTCCGCCGGCCCGAGGTCGTGCGGGACCTCGGACCCGAGGGCGGGCGCGATCCCGATTCCGTCGATGGGGCGGGCTGAGCGCCGGGCGATCCACGGCTGGATCGTTCTCGACAAGCCGCTCGGGCTGACCTCGACCGCCGCCGTCGCCCGTGTCCGCCGCCTGACCGGCGCCGCCAAGATCGGCCATGGCGGGACCCTCGATCCGCTCGCCACCGGCATCCTGCCGATCGCGCTCGGCGAGGCGACCAAGACCGTCGGCTTCGCCATGACCGGCGCCAAGACCTACCGGATGCGGATCGCCTGGGGCGAGGAGCGCTCGACCGACGACCGCGAGGGAGTGGTGACGGCGACCAGCGCGGTGCGGCCCGCCCCGGCCGACATCGAGGCCGTCCTGCCGCGCTTCGTCGGCGAGATCCTGCAGGTGCCGCCGGCCTTTTCCGCGATCAAGGTGGCCGGCCGCCGGTCCTACGCGCTGGCCCGCGCCCATGCCGCCGGCGCGGGCGAGGCGCCGCCGCCGCTGGCGGCCCGGCCGGCGCGGGTCGACGCCATCCGCAGCCTCGATCCCGGCGCCTCGCGCGAGGAGGCCGAGTTCGAGGTCGAATGCGGCAAGGGCGTCTATATGCGCAGCCTCGCCCGCGACCTCGCGCGCGCGCTCGGCACCTGCGGCCACGTCGCCGCGCTCCGGCGCACGCGGGTCGGGCCGTTCGACCTGTCGCAGGCGGTGCGGTTCGATCCGGACGATCCGCCGACCGCCGGCAATTCGGCGGACCCCGAGAATTCGCTAGATACCATGGGCGATCTCTGCCATAAGCCCCCGCTTATCGCGCACCTGCTTCCCGTCGCGACCGCGCTGGACGACATCCCGGCACTGGCCTTGACGGAAGCGGAGGCGGAACGTCTGCGTCACGGCATCGCCGTGGCGCCGGGCTCGGCGGACATGGTCCGCCGGCTTGCCGCGCTCGACGACGGCACCGTCGCATCCGCCTTCCAGGGCGAACGGCTGGTGGCCTTGGTCGAGATCCGGGACGGCGCCATTCGGCCGGTGCGCGTGATGAATCTCTAGAATCCAGCAAGGAGCACGCGATGTCGATCTCGCCTGAGCGCAAGCAGGAAGTGATCGCCGAATATGCCACCAAGGAAGGCGACAGCGGTTCGCCGGAAGTCCAGGTCGCGATCCTGAGCGAGCGGATCCGCAACCTGACCGACCACCTCGGCACCCACAAGAAGGATTTCCACTCCCGCCGCGGCCTGCTGATGATGGTCGGCCAGCGTCGGCGCCTCCTCGACTACCTGAAGCGCAAGGACGTCAAGCGCTACGAGGGGCTGATCGCCCGGCTCGGTCTGCGCCGGTAATCCGGCCGCCCGTCGCGCGCCCCTCATGGGGGGGGGGGGGGGGGGCGGGGGCGGGCCGCGGCCCCCCCACCCCCCCCGACGGAGCCCGGGCGCACCCCCCCCCCGGGGGTGACCGTCGGCCGAGGCCGACCCCGCCGACGCAACGATCGGGCGCCCGGAAGGACCGGGCGCGGCGACGCGCGGACGGCCGTGCGTCGGCGACCCAGGGGCTGCGCGGCATGGTCCGGCGCCCCGGTAGGAAGGATGACGGAATGTTCGACATTCAGCGCGTGGAGATGACGTGGGGCGGGCGCAAGCTCGTGCTCGAGACGGGCAAGGTCGCCCGCCAGGCCGACGGCGCCGTGATGGCCACCTATGGCGAGACGACGGTGCTCTGCACCGTGGTCGGCGTGAAGCAGCCGCGGCCCGGGGCCGATTTCTTCCCCCTCACGGTCAACTACCAGGAGAAGACCTTCGCCGCGGGCAAGATCCCGGGCGGCTTCTTCAAGCGCGAGGGCCGGCCGACCGAGAAGGAGACGCTCGTCTCCCGCCTCATCGACCGCCCGATCCGGCCCCTCTTCGCGAAGGGCTTCCTCAACGAGGTGCAGGTGATCTGCACCGTCCTCTCCCATGACCTCGAGAACGACCCCGACGTCGTGGCGATGGTCGGCGCCTCGGCGGCGCTGACGCTGTCGGGCCTGCCGTTCCTCGGCCCGGTCGGGGCGGCGCGCGTCGGCTATGTCGACGGGCAGTACGTCCTCAATCCGCTGATGGACCAGATGGACGCCTCCCGGCTCGACCTCGTCGTCGCCGGCACCGCCGAGGGCGTGCTGATGGTCGAGTCCGAGGCGCAGGAACTGTCCGAGGAGGTGATGCTGGGCGCGGTCACCTTCGGGCACCAGTCGTTCCAGCCGGTGATCGACGCCATCATCCAGCTCGCGGAGCGGGCCGCCAAGGACCCCTGGCCGATGCCGGAGACGTCGCCGGCGGTCGCCCCGGTGCAGGAGAAGCTGGCGGCCTTCGGCGGCGACTTCCGTGCCGCCTACATGGCGCCGCAGAAGCAGGTGCGCCACGAGAAGGTGGCGGCGGCCAAGGAGAAGGCGCTGGCGGCGCTGGCCGAGGACGAGCGCGAGATCGCCCAGGGCCTCTTCAAGTCGATGGAGGCGGACGTCGTCCGCGGCGCCATCCTCGATACCGGCGTGCGCATCGACGGCCGCGACGTGCGGACCGTGCGCCCGATCGTCTCCGAGGTCGGCGTGCTGAAGCGCGCCCACGGCAGCGCCCTCTTCACCCGCGGCGAGACCCAGGCGCTGGTGGTGACGACGCTCGGCACCGGCCAGGACGAGCAGGTGATCGACGCGCTCGCGGGCGAGTACCGCGAGCACTTCATGCTGCACTACAACTTCCCGCCCTACTCGGTCGGCGAGGCGGGCCGCATGGGCAGCCCCGGCCGCCGCGAGATCGGCCACGGCAAGCTCGCCTGGCGCGCCGTCCGCCCGCTGCTGCCGAAGAAGGACGCCTTCCCCTACACGATCCGCGTCGTCTCGGAGATCACCGAGTCGAACGGCTCGTCGTCGATGGCGACGGTCTGCGGCGCCTCGCTGTCGATGATGGACGCGGGCGTGCCGCTGGTGCGTCCGGTCGCCGGCATCGCCATGGGCCTCATCAAGGAGGGCGAGCGCTTCGCCGTCCTCTCCGACATCCTCGGCGACGAGGACCATCTCGGCGACATGGACTTCAAGGTCGCCGGCACCGAGGCGGGCGTGACCGCGCTCCAGATGGACATCAAGATCACCTCGATCACCGAGGAGATCATGAAGGTGGCGCTGGGCCAGGCCCGCGACGGCCGGATGCACATCCTGGGCGAGATGCAGAAGGCGCTGACGACGGCCCGCGAGGGCGTCAGCGGCAACGCCCCGCGCATCACCACGATCACCATCCCGAAGGAGAAGATCCGCGAGGTCATCGGCTCCGGCGGCAAGGTCATCCGCGAGATCTGCGAGGTCACCGGCGCCAAGATCGACATCGAGGACGACGGCACGATCAAGGTGGCGGCGGTCGACGCCGAGGCGAGCCAGAAGGCGATCGACTGGATCCGCGGCATCGTCGCCGAGCCGGAACTGGGCGTGATCTACACCGGCAAGGTGGTGAAGACCGTCGATTTCGGCGCCTTCGTCAACTTCCTCGGCTCGCGCGACGGCCTCGTCCACATCAGCGAGCTGGCGCCGAACCGCGTCGGCAAGGTCACCGACGTCGTCAATGTCGGCGACCCGGTGAAGGTGAAGGTGCTGGGCATCGACGAGCGCGGCAAGGTCCGCCTGTCGATGAAGGTGGTCGACCAGGCCACCGGCGCCGACCTGCAGGAAGCCGCCAAGGCGCCGGAGGGCGGCCAGTAGGGCCGGGCGGCATGGCCTATCGCCTGCCGCGCGTCGTCGGGCACCGCGGCGCTGCCGCCTCGGCGCCCGAGAACACGCTGGCGGGCCTGCGCCGGGCGCTCCAGCTCGGCGTGGGGTGGGTCGAGTTCGACGTCAAGCTCACGGGCGACGGCGTGCCGATCCTGATGCACGACGCCGTCCTGGAGCGCACGACGGACGGGCGGGGGGCGGTGGCCGACACCGCCTACGCCGCCATCCGCGAGCTCGACGCCGGCGCCTGGTTCGGACCCGAGTTCGCGGGCGAGCGGGTGCCGAGCTTCGACGAGGCGATCGACCTGCTGCTGAGCCACGGGTTGGCCGCCAATGTCGAGATCAAGCCATGCCCCGGCCGCGAGCGCGAGACCGGCACGGCGGTCGCCCGCCGGCTGGCCGAACGCTGGCCGTCGGAACGGCCGCCGCCGCTCCTCTCCAGCTTCGCCGAAGCGGCCCTGGAGGCGGCGCGGGAGGCAGTGCCGGCGCTGCCGCGCGGCCTGCTCGTCGGCGCCGTGCCGGAGGACTGGCGGGCGCGACTGGAGCGGCTCGGCTGCGTCAGCCTCCATTGCAGCCATCGTCATCTCGAGCCCGCCGCCGTGTCCGCCGTCCACGCCGCCGGTTATCCGCTGCTGGTCTACACGGTGAACGAGGCGGAGCGGGCCCGGACCCTCTATTCCTGGGGGGTCGACTGCATCTGCACCGACCGGCCGGAGGCGATCCTGCCGATCGCCGGCTGAGCCGGCGATCGGCTCGTCAAGGCCGCGCCGCTCGCCTATATAGGCGGCAGATGGTGCTCCGTTTCTTATCCGTTCAGCACGGGGTGGTTTCGTGAAGGCTCTGCAGCCGATCCTGATTTCCGGACGCGAGGTGTGGCCGCTGGTCGAGGGCGGCAAGGGCATCGCCGTGTCGAACGGCGAGAGTTCGGGCGCCTGGGCGGCGGCCGACGGGGTCGGGACCTTCTCCGGCGTCAATGCCGATTCCTACGACCTCGAGGGGCGGCCGATCCCGCAGACCTACAGCGGGCGGACGCGGCGCGAGCGCCACGAAGAGCTCATCGCCTACGCGATCAAGGGCGGCATCACCCAGGCCCGGATCGCCCACGAGCGCTCGAACGGCGCCGGCCGCATCCACATGAACGTCCTCTGGGAGATGGGCGGGTCGGAGCGGGTGCTGCACGGCGTCCTGGAGGGGGCGAAGGGCCTCATCCACGG
>NZ_JAYSFE010000050.1:0-31364 GCF_041913585.1 Allostella sp. | reverse complement strand
CAAGGCACCGCCGCCCGCGCATCCCTTCCCTAATCACGATGTCCAAGAACCGTTTCCCGGTCCGTCCGGCGCCGTTTCGCTCGGCACCGCCCGTCTGGGAGGCCGGCTTATAAGGGGGTGCCGAAGGGGCGTCAACACGTTTGTGACGATTTTTTTCACCCCCCCGCGGAAGGCCCGGAAATCCGCGTGGAAGCGCGGCCCGCAGCCCAGGCGGCGACCAGGATCGCCAGCCCAGCGAGATCGCCCCACCAGGCCCCGGACACGAGCAGAAGGCCGGCCGCCAGCAGAATCACCCGCATGATCCAGCCGAGCGGCCGGACGAGCCACGCCTCGCTCGCGAAGGCCAGCGCCAGCACCCCGAGGATCCCGGTGGCGACCGCGATCGCGACCGCGAGCGCATCCCCCTGCATCAGCAGCGCCGGCTGGTAGAAGAACATGAACGGCACGATGAAGGCGCCGACGCCGTAGCGGACGGATTCGAAGGAGGTCTTCCAGGGGTCCGATCCCGCCAGAGCGGCGGCCGCGAAGGAGGCGAGCGCGACCGGGGGCGTGATCGCCGAGATGACGGCGTAGTAGAAGATGAAGAGGTGCGCGATCAGCGGCGGGATGCCCATCTGCTGCAGCCCCGGCGCGATCACGGCGGCGGCGATCGCATAGGCGGCCGTCGTCGGCATCCCCATCCCCAGCAGCAGCGCGATCAGCATGGCGAAGACCAGCGCCAGGAACTGGCTCTCGCCGGCGATCGCCAGCACCAGGGCCGAGAAGCGGCCGCCGAGCCCGGTCAGGCCGAGGACGCCGACGATGATGCCGGCGCAGGCGCAGACCGCGACCAGCTGCAGCGACTGCCTGGTCGCATCGTCGAGGGCGCGGATCGTCGCCACCGGGCCCATCCGGCTGTCACGGCTGATCCAGCTGGTGACGATCGCGGCGACGATGCCCATCGTCCCGGCGCGGATGACCGAGAATCCGGACATCAGCGTCCAGATCAGGATGACGAGCGGCGCCAGTAGGTAGACCTGCCGCAGCAGGCGCGGAACGCTCGGAAGCTCGGCCCGCGGCAGCCCGCGGATGTTCTGCTTGACCGCCTCGATGTCGACGTGGGCGTAGTTGGCGACGTAGAACAGCACCGCCGGCACCACCGCGGCGAGGGCGATGTCGGTGTAGGCGATGCCGGTGATCTCGGCCATCAGGAAGGCGCCGGCGCCCATCACCGGCGGCACGATCTGCCCGCCGGTCGAGGAGGTGGCCTCGATCGCCGCCGCCGAAGTCCGGGAATAGCCGACGCGGCGCATCATCGGGATCGAGAACATGCCGCTCGCCACGACGTTGGCGACGGCGCTGCCGGATATCGTCCCGAAGAGAACGCCCGAGACCACCGTCACCTTCGCCGGGCCGCCGCGCACCCCGCCGAACAGGCCGACCGCCAGGTTGATGAAATAGTCGCCGGTCTTGGACGCCTGCAGGAAGGCGGCGAAGGCGACGAAGAGGATGATGAACTGCGAGGAGGCCGCCGTGGTCATCCCGAAGATCCCCTCCATGCTGTAGATGAAGGAGAAGAAGAGGTCGGCCTCGTACCCGCGATAGTTGAGGATGCCCGGCAGCCACGGCCCGACGAAGACGTAGGCGATGAAGACGAGGCAGATGATCGGCAGGGCGAGGCCGGCCGTGCGGCGGGTGATCTCGATGACCAGCACGGTGCCGACCGCGGCGACGATGGCGTCGGTCTGGGTCGGCAGGACGCCGGTGCGTCCGATCAGTTCGTCGACGTTGGCCCAGATGTAGGCGCAGCAGGCGAGCGACAGCAGCACCGCTGCCCAGTCGTACCAGGGCACCCGCAGGCCGACGCCGGACGAGCGCATGGGATAGAGCAGGAAGGCGATCGCCGAGCCGACGGTGACATGGATGGTGCGGAACACCCACTCGTCGAGCGGCACGACGTTGAGGACCGCGATATGGAAGAGGCAGTAGGCGGCGGACAGACCGACGAAGGCATGGCCGCGCCAGCCGGCGAAGGTGCGCGTGCGCGCCCCGAATTCGAGACGTTCGGCGCGCTCGGCGTCGGCGGCCGAAAGAGTGTCCTGGAAGCTGCTGGTCACGGCGACTGCCCCCCACGCGATCGGAGCCACGATCCGCGATCTGTCGCCGCGGTTGCGGCCGCGCCGCCGCCCGGGCGCGCGACCGGATAAGAGACGGCCCACCCGCGGGCGACGATCCCCCGCGGGTGGGCCCGTCGGGACCTCAGGGCTGCGGCTGCGCGCCGGGGTCGATCGCGACCCCGATTTCCTTGTAGTAGCGGGCAGCCCCCGGGTGGAACGGCAGGAAGCGGTTGGTCGAGGCGTTCTTGGCCAGCGTGTCGACGGCGGCGGCGTGGGTCTGCACCATGCGCTGGTTGTTCTCGAGAACCGCCTTGGTGATGGCGTAGGCGAGGTCGTCCGGCAGCGTCTTGTGGGCGATGCCGAAGTTCCACATCGAGAGCGTCTTGTTGTCGACCGTCTGCTGCTTGTAGGTGCCGGCCTTGATCGTGAACGGCGCGACGTAGGGCGCCTTCGCCATGATCGCCTTGATCTCGTCGTCGGTGTAGCCGAAGAAATTCACCTTGTGGGTGGTGTCGAGCTCGCTGAAGGCGGGGATCGGCAGGCCGGCGCCGAAGGCGAAGGCGTCGAGACGCCCGTCGGCGAGCTGGGAAGCCATGTCGTTGCCCTGGCCGAAGCGGGCGGTGACGTTGATCCCGAGATCCTTGAACCAGCGCGTCATGTAGACGCCGGGGGTGCCCGCCGCCGGCCCGAAGCCGACCGTCTTGCCGGCGAGATCCTTCATCGACTGGACGTCGGCGCCCGCCTTCTGAATGGCGACGACGTGGAACGGCGTCTCGTACATCGGGAAGAGCGCCCGGATATCCGTGTGCTTGACGCCCTTGTTGATGACGAGCGTCCCCTCCCAGGCCTCGTAGGCCGGCCCCATCGTCGTCATGCCGATCTCGGCGCGGCGCTGCTGGATCAACACGACGTTCTGGTTCGGCCCCTGCGTCTGCATGGTCGAGGTCGGCACCTTGACCACGTCGCTGACGACGGCGGCGACGCCCTGGCCGTAGACGGCGAAGGTGCCGCCCGGCGAAGCGGTCGTCAGCGTCAGTGACTTCGGCCAGCTCGTGTGCTGGGCGAAGGCCGTCCCGCCCGCGGCGAGCAGGGCCAGGATCGGCAAGGCCAGCTTCTTCATCGATGCGTCTCCCCGGTTCGATCGTTCGAATCACCGCCCGACCGACCCCAACCTTGGGTCGAGGAACCGGGCGCACGCAAAAAGACTTAGCCGCGACGTCCCGCCGCAGCAAGCCGGGGATGCCGGATGCGGGTTCGCGCGCGCGGCTTGACTCCCGTCGCCCGCTTCGGCGTCATCCGCTCCGGACCCGAGCCCCAGGAGACCGGATGCCGAAGCGCTGGCAGGACATCGACCCCGCGACCCTCGCGCTTCTGCGCGAAGGCACCGTCATCCCGGCCCATCCGCTGGCGCTGGGTCCCGACCGCCGGCTCGACCGCCGCCACCAGCGCGCGCTCTCCCGCTACTATCTGGCGTCCGGCTCGGGCGGAATGGCGGTCGGCGTCCACTCGACCCAGTTCGCGATCCGCGAGACCGGCCTCTACGAGCCGGTGCTGCGCCTGGCGGCCGAGACCGCGGCCGGCGCCGGGCGGCCGATCGTCCTGGTCGGCGGCATCGTCGGCCGCACCGAGCAGGCGCTGCGCGAGGCGGCCATCGTGCGCGACCTCGGCTACCATGCCGGCCTGCTCGGCCTCGGCGCGTGGCGCGGCACCGGCGAGGCGGAGGTGCTCGACCATTGCCGCCGGATCGCGGCGGAAATCCCGATCATGGGCTTCTATCTGCAGCCGGCGGCGGGCGGCCTGCTGCTGTCGGCCGACTTCTGGCGCCGCTTCGCCGAGATCGAGAACGTGGTCGCGATCAAGATGGCGCCGTTCAACCGCTACCGGACGCTGGACGTGATCCGCGGCGTGGTGATGGCCGGGGCCGAGGATCGCATCACCCTCTACACCGGCAACGACGATCACATCGTTCTCGACCTGCTGACGCCCTTCGGGGTGCGGCGCGGCGGCGAGACGGTGACGGTGCGCATCCGCGGCGGCCTGCTCGGCCACTGGAGCGTGTGGACGAGGCGGGCCGTCGAGCAGCTGGCCCGGATCAAGGCGGCGGTCGCGGCCGGGCCGATCCCGGCCGACCTGCTGGCGCTCGATTCCATGGTGACCGACGCCAACTCGGCCTTCTTCGACGTCGCCAACGACTTCCGCGGCTGCATCCCGGGCTGCCACGAGGTGCTGCGGCGGCAGGGATTGATGCAAGGCATCTGGTGCCTCGACCCCGACGAGACGCTGAGCCCCGGCCAGGCCGCCGAGATCGACCGCGTCGTCGCGGCCTATCCCGAACTCGGCGACGACGACTTCGTCGCGGCGAACCGCGACGCCTGGCTCGCGGACTGACCGGGCGCGTCGGGCGGGCGCGCTCAGTCCTCCTCGAGCACGATCGGGGAGTGGCTGATCTGCCGGCGCAGGCCGGCGAACGCTTCCTCGATGCGGTGCGAGATCTCCTCGTAGATCTCGCGGTCCTGGCTCATGCCGATATCGGTCAGGATGCGCAGGGTCTCCGGCGCGATGCTCGGATTGAGGCGCAGCAGGCCGCGCAGCGAGCCGTCGCGATGGTCGAAGCCGGCGACCTGGAAATTGAACGGCTGGCCCGAGACCAGCAGGTGGGCGACCAGCACCATGAACTCGCGCCCGCTCGGGCAGTCGCGGCTCGGATGCACCACGGTCGCGGTGCGGTCGGTCAGTGCCAGACGCGAATTCTCCGACTGGTCGGGCCGGAAGACGGTCAGCGGCACGCCGCTGCGTTCGCAGGCCCGCTGCAGGTGGAGGATGTCGGCGGAGAGAATCCACCGGAGGTCGATATCCGGATCGTCGAGCCACATGCGCTTGAAAGAGCATGATCTTCGTCGATTTGGAAGCCCGTCTTCGGGCCCTCCCGCGAACCGGCGGCGGGGATTGGCGTTGCCTCGGCCCCGGCGCTTTGCGAGATTGCCGGCCCCGCCCACGAAGGTGCCGCCGCCATGAATGCCACGACCCAGCCGCTCGTCGACGGTCCGAGCTACGCCGCGCCGGTGCGCGCGGCCGCCAGCTTCCTGCCGGCCTCGAAGATCGGCGCCGTCGCCATGGTCGGCCGCGGCGATCCCGACGTGATCCCGCTGTGGTTCGGCGAAGGCGACCTCACCACCCCGGCCTTCATCAACGAGGCGGCGACGCGCGCGCTCGCGGCCGGCGAGACCTTCTACACCTGGCAGCGCGGCATCCCGCCGCTGCGCCAGGCGATCGCCGACTATACGGCGCGGGTCTACGGCATCGCCTGCGGGCCGGAGCGGATCACGGTCACGGGCTCGGGCATGCAGGCGATCATCCTGACCTGCCAGGCGCTCCTCGGCCGCGGCGACAACGCGGTCATCGTCGGGCCGATCTGGCCCAACATCGTCCACGGCGTGGAACTGCAGGAGGCGGAGGCCCGGCAGGTCGACCTCGCCTTCGACGGCGCCGCCTGGAGCCTCGACCTCGACCGGCTGTTCGCCGCGGTCGACGAGCGGACGCGCTTCATCTTCGTCAACTCGCCCAACAACCCGACCGGCTGGGTCATGCCCTCGGAGATGCAGAAGGCGATCCTCGACTTCTGCCGCGAGCGGCACATCTGGGTGGTCGCCGACGAGGTCTATGCGCGCCTCGTCTACGATCGGCCGGTGGCGCCCTCCTTCCTCGAACATGCCGGCCCCGACGATCCGCTGGTCGTGGTGCAGAGCTTCTCCAAGCCCTGGGCGATGACCGGCTGGCGCCTCGGCTGGGTCACCTCGCCCGACAATTTCGGCGATCTGCTGGCCAAGCTCACCCAGATCAACACCTCGGGCTCGCCCGCCTTCCTCCAGCACGGAGCCCTGGCCGCCATCCGCGACGGCGACGCCTTCCTGGCCGAGATGGTCGAGCGCTGCCGGGTCGGACGCGAGGTGGTGCTGCAGGGCCTCGCCCGCTTCCCGCGCGTCCGCATCGCCCGGCCGGAGGCGGCGTTCTACGCCTTCTTCGGGGTCGACGGCATGGCCGACAGCCTGGAGTTCGCCAAGCGCCTGGTGCGGGAGTCCAAGGTCGGCGTCGCCCCCGGCATCGCCTTCGGCGCCGGCGGCGAGGGCTACCTCCGGCTCTGCTTCGCCAGCGCGCCCGAGCGCCTGCAGACGGCGATCGACCGGATGGCGCCGCTGCTCGCCTGACGCCGCGGTCAGGACACGAAGCGCAGCTCGAGCCGGCTCGTCCCGTTCTCGGAGCGGACGCGGCAGCCGTCCGCGAGGCCGGCCACGATGTGGGCGGTCATGCGCAGGAGCGCGTCGTCCTGTTCGAGCAATTCGTCCGGCGTCGGCCGCGGGCTGCCGACCGGCAGCGCCGCGCCCGCGTAGGCGACGAGCACGTCGAGGTGCAGGTCGTCGTAGCGCAGCGACACGTCGACCGTCGGCTTCTCCAGGATGCCCGACTCGAACAGGGTCTCGACCGCCTGCATGGTGCCGAGCTGGGCGTGGTCGACGAGCGCCCGGCGCAGCCCCCACTGCTGGCCCTTCCGCTCGAAGAAGTCGCGCAGGCGGATCGGCAGCGGATCGTCCGCCGCCAGCGTCAGCAGTTCCTTCTCGGAGATGCCGATCCGGAAGAGGAGGTTGAGGCCGACCGCGACCACCGACCCGACGAAGAGCGGCGAGCCCATGACCGGCTTGATCCAGTCCGGCGCCGGCTCGGCCAGCTCCGGGTGCAGCAGCGCCGCCAGCCCGGCGATCACCGACAGCCCGACCATGAAGATCCGCCGGGTGTTCAGCATCCGGGCGAAGATCAGCTCCATCCCGGCGGCGATCATGAAGGCCGCGGCGTTGAGGACGATCGCGCCCACCACCGCCTCCGGGAGGATCGCCAGGAACATCGCGATCTTCGGAATGAAGGCGCAGACGACCCCGAGGATGCCGGCGAGGAGGCCGATGCGCCAGGCGACCGCGCCGGTGGAGAACGAGAGCCCGACGCTCGACGAGGACAGGCCCGCCGGGTAGCCGCCGAGGAGGCCGGCCAGGACGTTGCCGGCGCCGACCGTCCGGATCGCCCGCCCGGCCGTCGCCGTGTCGGTGCGCTGCCAGTCGGCATCGGCCAGCTTCTGCGCCCCGACATGCGCGCCCAGCGCGTCCAGCGTATGGACGCAGGCGATGAGCAGGACCAGCGGCAGCAGCGACCAGTTGAAGATCCAGCCCTCGAAGCGCAGCGACGGCAGGGCGAAGAAGGGCGTCTCGGAGAGGCGGCGCAGGTCGCTCGGCGCGAAGAGCCCGAACCAGGCGGCAAGCGCGACGCCGACGACGGCGCCGATCATCAGGCTGAAGAGGCGCAGCGGTCCGCGGCCATAGACCGCGGTGCCGACGATGGCGGCCAGCGTCACGCCGGCCACCAAGGGCGCCGTCGCCGCGTCGCCGCGCACGCCCTGCTCCAGGCAGCGCTCCAGCGCGCCCGGGACGAGGGAAATCCCGAGCAGCACGACGACGACCCCGATCACTTCCGGCGGAAACCCGCGCCGGAGCCAGTGGAGGCCGCGCGCCAGCGCCATCTGGACCACGCCGGCCGTCACCACCAGGGGCGCGAGCGCGGCCAGGCCGCCGAACGGCAGCGTCTGGAGCGCCAGCGGCAGGAAGATCGGCGACGGCTGGTGGACATGGAGGTGGCCGCTGCCCCAGGGCGCCGGTAGCGACTGGAAGATGGTCCCGAGCCCGACCGACAGGATCGCCATCGTCAGGAACGGGATCTCGGCCGCCTCCGACAGGCCGAGGCCGCGCCCGACCATCACCGGATAGACGATGAACATCAGCAGCAGGATCAGGTGCTGGAGCGCCAGCCCCGCGAGACGGTGCGGGGGCAGCCGGTCATCGCGGCCGTAGACGAGAAGTTGGGATTTCCGCTCCATCCGCGAGGGGCCGCTCCGTCGAGATCGTCGCTACCGGGAGGCAGACACTAGGCCGCCGCCGCCTCGCGCATCAACCAGTCGCGGAATGCGCGGACCTTGTGCCGGCCGGCATGGGCGGGCGGACAGACGACGTAGTAGGCGAGGTCGCTCGCGATATCGATGCGGAACGGCCGCACCAGGCGCCCCGCCTTCAGATCCTCCTGCGCCAGGGCACTGCGCGCCAGCGCCACCCCCTGCCCCTCGACCGCGGCCTGGACGACCATGCTGGAGTCGCTGAAGCGCGGGCCGCGGCGCCAGTCGACGTCGCTGACGCCCGCCGCCTGCAGCCACATCCGCCAGTCGTGCTCGAAATCGTCGTGCAGCAGCGTGTGGTGGCGGAGGTCGGCCGGCTCGCTCAGCGGCCGCGGCCCGGCCAGCAGGCGCGGGCTGCACACCGGGAAGAGCTCCTCGTCCAGCAGGCGCTCGCAGACCAGCCCCGGCCAGGGCCCGCGGCCGGCGCGGATGGCGAGGTCGACGCCGTCGTCGAACCGCGTGAGCCGGGCGTCGGCGGCGATTCGCACCTCGATGTCGGGGTGGGCGGCCTGGAACCGGCCGAGCCGCGGCACCAGCCACTTCGCGGCGAAGGACGGCACCACGGTCACCGTCAATGGGCCGCTGCCGTCGTTCCGCCTTGTGTGCGACACCGCCGCCTCGATGCGGTCGAAGGCGTCGCGCACCGACGCCAGCAGCTCGCGCCCCGCCTCGGTCAGCGCCAGCCGGCGCGGCAGGCGCTGGAACAGCCGCACGCCCAGCCAGTCCTCCAGGCTCTTGATCTGGTGGCTGACGGCGGCCTGGGTCACCGCCAGTTCGTCGGCGGCGCGGGTGAAGCTGAGCAGGCGCGCCGCCGCCTCGAAGGCGCGAAGGGAGGTCAGCGGGGGCAGGTCACGGCGCATCGGATGGATTATATGGGCTAATCCGTCCCATGAGAATTCATCGTTTGTTCTTCCACGAGAACGCCATTATTTCAGGGCATATGAAGGATGCACAGCGCCGACGGGCCCAACCCACCTTATCCTGATCCCTCGCGGGCCACCCCCGCCGTGGGGTGGTCGAGGCGGGTCGTCCGGAAGCGCTTCCGACGACATCCGACCGTTGCGATGGAGTACCTCCCGATGGCTTCCCCCAGCTTGACCCCCGCCGGCACCCCCGGCATCGCGCCCGCCGCCGGCGCGCCGACGCTGCGGCCGGGAGCGCTCCTGCAGCGCGCGTTCTCGCTGCTGGTCGAATGGAACGACCGCTACCGGCAGCGGGTCCATCTCGGCCAGCTCGACGACCGGATGCTGCGCGACATGGGCCTCACCCGCACCGACGCGATCGGCGAATACGACAAGCCCTTCTGGCGCGGCTGAGCCCCCTCCCGGTTCCCGAGGCCGCACCAGGAACGGCCGGACGGCCCCCCGTCCGGCCGTTCGTCGTTGTGCCGCGCTACGGGACGCGGCGCGACAGCAGCAGCCGGTTGATCCCGCACAGCCCCTCGAAGACGCCCTGGAAGGCAGCGGCGAACGTCCGCCCGTCGAGCCGGGGCGCGACCGTCCGGCGCAGGTCGTCGCGGATGGCGGCGACGGTGCGGTGGCCGTCGATCCGGGCGACGATCGGCCCGGCGAGGTCGGGCAGCGACAGCGACAGCGGCGCCCCGTCGAAGCGGACGACGAGCGGCTGACCCGGCTTCAGGGCCCGCGCCAGCGCCGCCGCCTCGATGTCCCGCAGTACCGGCACCGCCGCATCGTCGAGCGCGCAGACCGGATCGTCGGCGCGATCGGCGGCGACAGCATAGGCGATGTGGACCTTCATCCCGCACGACAGCAGTTCGGCCGCCGCCATCCGCTCGGCCGCCGGCAGGCCAGCGAGCCGTCGCCGCACCGCCGGATCGGCGATCCAGGTTTCCGGCCGGTAGCGGATCGGCTCGACGAAGCTGACGAGGCGCAGCCCCGCCCCGGCCAGCAGGGCGAGGACGCCCGGCACCCGGTAGGCCCGGTCGCGGGCGTGCAGCAGCAGGTCGAAGAGCCCGGCGTCGCTCGACAGATGGTCGCCCAGCAGCGGGTTGCGGCGCAGGAGATTGGTGTCCGGCAGCCCGCGGACGACGCGACGGGCGAGCGCCACCCGCTCGGCCGGCGGCAGGTCCGGCGGCGCCAGGCCGCGCAGCAGGTCCTGCATCGGGTAGACGCCGCTCCGCCCGAGTTCGCCATAGACCATGATGCCGATGCCGCCGCCCGGCGCCAGCGTCGCCGCCAGGGCCCGCAGCCCGGCGTCGGGGTCGTCCAGATGATGCAGCACGCCGCAGCAGTCGATGTAGTCGAAGCGGCCGAGCCCGGCCGCCTCCAGCAGCGAGCCGGTGACGAAGCGCATGGTTAGCCCGCGCTCGGCGGCCCGCGCCTCGGCGATCCGCCGGGCGGCCGTCGAGAGGTCGAGATGCACGACCTCCGCCGCCAGGCCGCGGTCGGCGAGCTGCTGCGCCAGCATGATCGCCCCGTCGCCGGTGCCGCCGCCGGCGAAGAGCACCCGCAGCGGGCGGTCGGCCGGGATGCGGCCGGCGAAGAGATAGTGCTCGACCTCGGCGATGTGGCTGGGCGAGCCGGTGACGAGCCGGCGTCGCTCGTCCTTCGGGTCGCGGGCCGGGTAGGGATAGGTCTCGTACTGCGCCCGGACCGGATCGGTCATCCGTGCGGCCCGGCCCCCGGCTCGCTGCGGCCGGTCGTGAGCACCACCTTGCCGGTCGAGCGGCGGTCGCGCAGCAGCCCGATCGCCGCCGCCGCGTCGGCGAGGTCGAGCCGGTGGGAGACGTGCGGCTTCAGCCGGCCCTCGGCCCACCACCCGAACAGCGTCTCCAGGCTGTCGCGGACCACCTTGGGATCGCGCTGGCGATAGGCGCCCCAGAAGAGGCCGATGACGGCGATGTTCTTGACCAGCAGCAGGTTGGCCGGGGCCTGCGGGATGCGGCCCGAGGCGAAGCCGATGACGACGAGCCGGCCCTCCCAGGCGATGCAGCGCAGCGAGGCGTCGAACACGTCGCCGCCGACCGGATCGTAGATGACGTCGGCGCCGCGCCCGTCGGTGATCTCGCGCACGCGCTGGCGCAGATCCTCGCGGGTATAGTCGATGAGGTGCTCGGCGCCGTGCAGGGCCGCGACCGCGAGCTTCTCCGGCGTCGAGGCGGACGCGATCACCGTGGCGCCCATGGCCCGGCCGATCTCGACCGCCGTCAGCCCGACCCCGCCGGCCGCGCCGTGAACCAGCAGGGTCTCGCCCGGCTGCAGGCGGGCGCGGCGGTCGAGTGCGACGTGCGAGGTGCCGTAGACCACCGGGAAGGCCGCCGCCGTCGCCATGTCCATGCCGTCCGGAAGCGGGAACAGCCGGTCCTCGGGGGCGAGCAGCGTGTCGGCATAGGCCCCGGTGTCGACAAGGCAGGCGACGCGGTCGCCGGGGCGGACGCGCGTCACCCCCTCGCCGCAGGCCGCGACCACGCCCGCCGCCTCCAGCCCCGGCGTGAAGGGCACCGGCGGCTTCTCCTGATACTGGCCGAGGACCATCAGTCCGTCGGCGAAGTTGATCCCGACCGCATGGACCTCGACCAGCACTTGGCCGGGCCCGGGCTCGGGCGTCGGCAGTTCCTCGACCACGAGGTTGCCCAGGTCGCCATAGGCATGGCAGCGCACGGCACGCATCGGCAGGTCCTCCGGCTTCCGGCTCGGGACGTCAGGACAGGTCGGCGGCGGCCCGCACCACGCCGACGTCCCGGCCGGCGACGTTGCGGATCGGCACCTCGAGGAACGCGGCCAGTTCGCGCTCCTGCTCGGCCGTGAAGGCGCCGAGCCGGCGCAGCGCCGCCGCCATCGCCACCTCCGCCGCGCGGCCGGCGCCGTCGTCGATCTTGAGGGCGATGCCGATGCCGCGGCCGACGAGGACGGCGCAGTAGACCCCTTCGGCACCGCTCTTCAGGCGCACCGTTTCGCCCGCCACCTGCATGACGCGGGTGACGAAGCTGCCGTGGCCGCTCACCATCACCGGCTCGACCGCCATCGCGCGGAGGATGCGGCCGGCGGCGTCCGCCCGCTCGGGCGTCAGGCCCGCGGTATCGTCCAGCCGGGCGAAGGCGCGGGCGAGCGCGCGCAGGGGGACGCCGAAGACCGGGATGCCGCAGCCGTCGTAGCCGCGCCCGGTGGCCGCCAGCGACTCCCCGCCCATCTCCTCGATCGTGCGATAGAGGCGCTGCTGCAGGGGATGCTCGCGGCGGATGTAGCCCTTGACGGGCAGACCGAGATGCAGCGCCGCGGTGACGAAGCCCGAGTGCTTGCCGGAGCAATTGTTGTGCAGGGTCGAGGGATGGCCGCCCGCCCGCAGCAGCGCTTCCATCGACTTCGGGTCGTAGGGCAGGTGGGCGCCGCACTCGAGATCGTCGGGCGACAGGCCGACGCGCCCGAGCCATGCCGCCACCGCCTCGGTATGGACGGTCTCGCCGCGGTGGGAAGCGCAGGCGAGCGCCAGTTCCCGGTCGCCGAGGCCGAAGCGGTCGGCGGCGCCGGATTCGACGAGCAGCAGGGCCTGCAGCGGCTTGATGGCCGAGCGCGGGTAGACCGCCTGGGCGACGTCGCCGACCTGATGGAGCACGCGGCCGGCGGCATCGACGACGGCGATCGAGCCGCGATGGCGGCTCTCGACGACGGTGCCGCGGGTGACCTCGACCAGGACGGGGTTGGCCGTGGCCACGGCGGCGACGGAAAGGGGGGCTTCGTTCATGGGGGCTGGCATGGGTTCGGGGGCCTCTGCTGCTCGGCGCTCCGGCCGGTACGGCGCCGGGCGACCTTGCATCCGGGCACGGGCCGGAGGCAAGCCCGGCCGGCATCCGCGGCCATGCAACCGGAAGGCGGGCCGGCCGTTGTCGGTGGCGCCGGTCCGCCCCGCCGCGGCGGACCGGGCGCTGCCGCCCCCGGGCCGCGCGCGGCACGGCGGCTCCGTGGAGGCTCTGGTGATGGCGAAGGCGTTGTCCGCAGGCGAGGAGGAGCGCCGGCTGGTGATGGCGCGGTTCTGGCAGTCGGCGCTCGGCTTCTGGCGCGGGCCCGGCTGGGCCGCCGCCTGGTCCCTGACGGTGGCCCTGGTCGCGATCGTGCTGGCCCAGATCGCGGTCCAGTACCAAGTCACGGTCTGGAACCGCGAGTTCTTCGACGCCCTGGAGCGACGCGACGGCTCGACGGTGCTGTCGCAGTGCCTGGTGCTGCTGGGGCTGGTGGCGGCGTCCGTCGCCCTCGGCGTCGCCAGCGTCGCCGGCCGCTTCGCCACCCATATCCGCTGGCGCCGGTTCCTGTCGCGCGCGCTCCTCGAGCACTGGTTCTGGAACGGCCGCTACTACCGCCTCAACCTGATGCGGGGCGACCACGACAACCCGGAACTGCGCATCGCCGACGACGCCCGCCTCGCCACCGATGCGCCGATCGACTTCGCCGTCGGCCTGCTGTCGGCGGCGGTCGGTGCGGCCACCTTCGTCACGGTGCTGTGGCGGGTCGGCGGCAGCATCGCGGTCGCCGGCTGGACCGTGCCGGGATATCTGGTGATCGCGGCCGTGCTCTATTCCGGCATCGCCACCGCGGCGATGATGATGGTGGGGCGCCGCTTCGTCGCCGTCGCCGAGCGCAAGAACGCGGTCGAGGCCGATTTCCGCTACTTCGCCGTCCGCCTGCGCGAGAACGGCGAGAGCATCGCGCTGCTCGGCGGCGAGGCGGAAGAGCGCGAGGCGCTCGCCCGGCGGCTGGAGCGGATCGGCAGGGCGTGGTGGCGGCTGGCCGGCCAGCACATGCGCACGACCACCGTCTCCCAGACCAACACGCTGCTGGCGCCGACGGTGCCGCTCCTGCTCTGCGCACCCAAGTATCTTTCCGGGACGATGTCCCTCGGCGACGTCATGCAGGCGGCCACCGCCTTCGTCGCCGTGCAGACCGCCTTCAACTGGCTGGTCGACAACTATCCGCGGCTTGCCGACTGGAAGGCGTCCGCCGTCCGCGTCGGGTCGCTGCTGCGCTCGCTCGACGTGCTGGAGCACGCCGAGGCGCCCGGCACCGTCGGCCAGATCGTCCATGGCGAGGGCGACGGGCCTGCACTCCGGCTCTCGGACGTCTCGGTGACGCTCGACGACGGCACCAGCGTCGTCGCCGAGACCGACTTCGCCATCGCACGCGGCCAGCGCGTGCTGGTCGTCGGCGAATCCGGCAGCGGCAAGAGCACGCTGCTCCGCGCCATCGCCGGCCTGTGGCCGTGGGGCGGCGGCGAGGTCCGGCGGCGGCGCGGCGCCTCCGTGTTCTTCATGCCGCAGCGCCCCTACCTGCCGATCGGCTCCCTGAAGCGGGTCGCCGCCTACCCCCAGGCGCCGGACGCCGTCACCGACGCGGCGGTCCGGACGGCACTGGAGACGGCCGAACTCGGCCACCTCGCGAGCCGGCTCGACGACGAGGACGACTGGGATCGCATCCTCTCGGGCGGCGAGAAGCAGCGCATCGCCTTTGCCCGCATGTTCCTGCTGCGGCCCGACATCGTCATCATGGACGAGGCGACGTCGGCGCTCGACGCCAGGATGCAGGACGCGATGATGCGGCGCCTCGCCACTGGCCTGCCGGACAGTGCCGTCGTCAGCGTCGGCCATCGCAGCGAACTCGAGCAGTTCCATGACCGCCGCCTGACGCTCGCCCGGCATCCGGACGGCGCCCAGCTGGTCCGCGACGAGGCGCTGGCGCGGGTCCGCGACACCGCCGGCTGGCTCGCCCGGCGCCTGTCCGACCCAGGCGCGAGGGTGTTCCGCCGTGGCCGGAAGACCCGCGCGGCCTCGTGACCGGCCGCGGGCAGGCCGACGGTCAGGGGCGGCGGGGGATCCAGTTGACCAGCGACAGCCCGCCGTCGACGACCACGGTCGTCCCGGTGACGTAGGCGGAGAAACGGTCGCTGAGCAGAACCGCCGCCATGCCCGCCACGTCGTCCCCGGTGCCGGCCCGGCCGAGCGGGATGCGGGGGGCCGGCGGCCCCCGATCGTCGGGCACATAGCCGGGCGCCAGGGCGTTGACGCGGATGCCGGACGGGCCCAGTTCGCGGGCCAGTTCCTTGGTCAGCATCGTCATCGCCGCCTTGGTGGCGCTGTAGTGCGCATGCGTCCTGGGCGTCTCGGCATGGAGGGAGGTGAGCAGCAGGAAGCGCCCGCGCCGCCCGGCCCGCCGCATCGCCGGCACGAAGTGCCGCACCATGCGGCGGGCCGCGCCGACACCGACCTCGATCATCTGGTCCCACTCGGCGTCGCCGGTCGCCCAGTCGGGCCCGCCGGACGGCAGCGTCGGGCAGGCCGCATGGACCACCATGTCGGGCGCGCCTTGGCGCGCCAGGTGGGCCGTGCAGAAGGCGTCGAGCGCCGCGCGGTCGGAGAGATCGACCGCAGCGGCCACGGCGCGCCCGCCCTGGTCCGCGATCCGGCCGGCGAGCGCGTCGGCGCCGGGGCCGTCGCGGTCGACGAGATGGACGGTCGCCCCCTCGGCGGCGAGGTGCCGGGCGATCGCCTGCCCGATCCGTCCGGCGGCGCCGGTGACGATCGCCGCCTCGCCCCGGAAGAGGCCGAGCGGCGCCGCGCTCACAGCAGCGTGCCCTGGACCGGGGCCGGCGGCCGCGGCGCGCCGTCGCGATCCGCCTGGACGCCGAGTTCGCCGTCGGCGAAGCGCAGCGACAGCCGCTGGCCGGCGCGGGCGTCGGCGCGGCGCGTCACCGGATGGCCGCCCTGGTCGCGCACCAGCACGAAGCCGCGCTCCAGCACCCGCTCGTAGGACAGGCCGTCGAGCATCTGGCCGCGCAGGGCCAGGATCTCGCCGGCGCGGGCGAGGCGGGTGCGCGCCGCCGCCACCAGGCGCCCGCCCTCGCCGGCCGCGTCGCGGGCGCCGCGCTGGATGGCCAGCCGCAAGGCGCGGTCGTCGAGCCGGGCCGCGGCGCGATCGAGGGCGCGGGCCTCGCGCGCCATCGCCTCGGCGGCCGCCCGCTCCAGCCGCTCGGCGAGATGGCCCGTGCGCGTCGCCGCCTCGCGCACCACCTCGCGCGGGTGGCGCAGGCGGCCGGCCGCGCCGTCGAGGCGGGCGGCGCGATCCGGCACCAGCTTCGCCGCGGCGTTCGCCAGGCGTTCGGTGCGGTCGTCGAGGAACTGTGCCTTGGTGCCGAGCAGCGACACCGGGTCGGGCAGGCCGCGGGCGAGGCCGTCGATCTCCGCCCGCGCGTGGCGCAGGCGTGCCGCGAGCGCCGCCCAGGCCCGCGCCCCGGCCTCGGCCGTACGCTGGATCAGGTCGGCCCGCACCGGCACGGCCAGTTCGGCGGCCGCCGTCGGCGTCGGCGCCCGGACGTCGGCCGCGAAGTCGATCAGCGTCGTGTCGGTCTCGTGGCCGACGGCGGAGACGACGGGGATGGTGCAGTCGGCCACCGCGCGGACCACGACCTCCTCGTTGAAGGCCCAGAGATCCTCCAGGCTGCCGCCGCCGCGGGCGACGATCAGGAGGTCGGGGCGCGGTACCGGCCCGTCCGCCGGCAGCGCGTCGAAGCCCCGGATCGCCGCCGCCACCTGGGCTGCCGCACCCTCGCCCTGGACGGCGACCGGCCACACCAGGACGTGGCGCGGGAAGCGGTCGGCCAGGCGATGCAGGATGTCGCGGATGACGGCCCCGGTCGGCGAGGTGACGACGCCGATGACGCGCGGCAGGTAGGGCAGGCGCTGCTTGCGCTCGGGCTCGAACAGGCCCTCGGCGAGGAGATTGCGGCGCCGATCCTCGAGCAGCTTGAGCAGCGCTCCCTCGCCCGCCAGTTCCATCTGCTCGACGACGATCTGGTACTTCGAGCGGCCGGGGTAGGTGGTCAGGCGGCCGGTGGCCACGACCTCCATCCCGTCCTCCGGCCGGATGCCGAGACGGGCCGCCTGGCCGCGCCAGCACACGGCGTCGAGGACGGCATCCGCATCCTTCAGGGCGAAATAGAGATGGCCCGAGGAGTGCCGCTTGAAGCCGCTGATCTCGCCGCGCACCCGGACATGGCTGAACTGGTCCTCGATGCTGCGCTTCAGCCGCTGCGACAGCTCGCCGACCGAGAGTTCCGGGAGGTTGGTGCGCGGGGCGTTCTCGCTCATGCCCGCCATGCTATAGGAGCGCCCACCGGCCAGCCACACCCGGCGGCCGCCCCGTTGCTCTGCAAGAGGTCCCATGCGCCTTCTGGTCGTCGGCTCGGGCGGGCGCGAGCACGCGCTCTGCTGGGCCATCGCCGCCTCCCCGCTCTGCGACGCGCTCTTCTGCGCCCCCGGCAATGCCGGCATCGCCGGGGTCGCGACCTGCATTCCGGTCGACCTCTCCGACCTCGATGCCGTCGTCGCCATCGCCCGGCGCGAGGCGATCGACTTCGTCGTCGTCGGCCCCGAGGCGCCGCTGGTCGCCGGGCTCGTCGACCGGCTGGCGGCGGCCGGCATCAAGGCGTTCGGGCCGAGCCGGGCGGCGGCCGCGCTCGAAGGTTCCAAGGCCTTCATGAAGGATTTCTGCGCGCGCCACCGCATCCCGACCGCGGCCTATGCCCGCTTCGACGACCCCGAGGCCGCCCGCGCCTACGTCCGGGCCCAGGGGGCGCCGATCGTCGTCAAGACCGACGGGCTCGCCGCCGGCAAGGGCGTCACCGTCGCCCGCACCGTCGAAGAGGCGCTGGCGGCCGTCGATGCCGCCATGGTCGGCGGCGCCTTCGGCAGCGCCGGCCGCGAAATCGTCATCGAGGCCTTCCTCGACGGCGAGGAGGCGAGCTTCTTCGCCCTCGTCGACGGCCGCAACGTGCTGCCGTTCGGCGCCGCCCAGGACCACAAGGCGGTCGGCGACGGCGACACCGGACCGAACACCGGCGGCATGGGCGCCTATTCGCCGGCCCCCGTCGTCGACGCGGCCATGGAGCGGCGGATCATGGACGAGATCGTCCGCCCGACGGTCGCCGGCATGGCGGCCGAGGGTCGGCCGTTCCAGGGCGTGCTCTTCACCGGCGTCATGGTGACTGCGGACGGTCCGAAGCTGGTCGAGTTCAACGTCCGCTTCGGCGACCCGGAATGCCAGGTGCTGATGATGCGCCTGATGTCGGACATCGTGCCGGCGCTGCTCGCGTCGGCCGACGGCGTGCTCGACGGCTTCGACCTGCGCTGGTACCCCGAACCGGCGCTGACCGTCGTCATGGCGACCCGCGGCTATCCCGGCGACTATCCCAAGGGCACCCCGATCCGCGGCATCGAGCGGGCGGCCGCGATCGCGGGCGTCGAGGTCTTCCACGCGGCGACCCGGCGCGACGGCGACCGGCTCGTCTCCGACGGCGGCCGGGTGCTGGCGGTGACCGCGACCGGCGCCACCGTCGCCGAGGCGCAGGCCCGCGCCTATGCCGGGGTCGACGCCATCGACTGGCCGGACGGCTTCTGCCGCCGCGACATCGGCTGGCGCGCGGTGGCGCGGGAACGGAGTACCTAGAGCATCGCCTCGATCACCCGGTCCGGCGGCCGGTGGCCGTCGACGAAGGTCTTGACGTTGACGATCACCTTCTCGCCCATGGCGATGCGTCCCTCCAGCGTCGCCGAGCCCATGTGCGGCAAGAGGACGACGTTGTCGAGCCGCAGCAGGCGCGGGTTGACCGCCGGCTCGTGCTCGAAGACGTCGAGCCCGGCGCCGGCGATCTCGCGCGCCGCCAGCATCCGCGCCAGCGCCGCCTCGTCGATGACCTCGCCGCGCGCGGTGTTGACGAGAAAGGCGTGCGGCTGGATCAGCTTGAGGCGGCGCGCCGACAGCAGGTGGTAGGTCGCGGGCGTGTGCGGGCAGTTGACCGACAGCACGTCCATGCGCGCCAGCATCTGGTCGAGGCTCTCCCACCACGTCGCTTCCAGCTCGGCCTCGATGTCGGGATGGAGGCGCCGGCGATTGTGGTAGTGGATCGACATGCCGAAGCCGCGGGCGCGGCGCGCCAGCGCCTGGCCGATCCGGCCCATGCCGACGATGCCGAGCCGGCGGCCGCCGAGACGGCGGCCCAGCATGAAGGTCGGCCCCCAGCCCCGCCACTTGCCCGAGCGCACGATCCGCTCGCCCTCGGTCAGCCGCCGGGCCACCGCCAGGATCAGCGCCATCGCCATGTCGGCGGTGTCCTCGGTCAGGACACCCGGCGTGTTGGTGACGGTGATGCCGCGGGCGCGCGCCGCCTGCAGGTCGATATGGTCGACGCCGGTGCCGAACGACGCGATCAGCCGCAGGTTCGGCCCGGCCGCGGCGAGCACCGCGGCATCGATGCGGTCCGTCACCGTCGGCACCAGGACATCGGCATGGGCGACGGCGGCGACCAGCGCCGCCTCGTCCATCGGCTGGTCGTCGACGTTGAGGCGGGCGTCGAACAGTTCCATCATCCGCGTCTCGACCGTGTCCGGCAGCTTGCGGGTGACGACGACGACGGGCTTCCTGGCGCGGGCGGACATGGGCGGGCGCTCTCTTCCGGGTGCGGCGGGTCGCTTAGCAATGCAGGGCCGGGCCTGTCCAGTCGACGGGCGGGCGCGGCCGCGCGCACTCGCCTTGACCCGATTCGGTGGCGAAGGCTAACGCAGGTCGATGGCAGCCTTCGACCCGCGCACACCGCCCGACCCCGCCCGACGCCGGCTCGCGGCGGCGCTGGCGGCGCTGGCGCTGGTCGCGGCCGCCCCGCGGACCGCCGCCGCCGACGAGGACAAGCTGCCGGTCCCGCGCTTCGTGACGCTGCGCGCGGAGGAAGCCAACGCCCGCACCGGCCCCGGCACCCAGTATCCGATCGAGTGGCGCTTCATGCGCCGCGGCATGCCGGTGGAGATTACCGCCCAGTTCGGCCAATGGCGCAAGATCCGCGACTGGCAGGGAGCGGGGGGCTGGGTCCACCAGAGCCTCGTCTCGGGCCGGCGCGCCGTGGTGGTGACGGGGATCGCCCGCGTCCTGCGCCGCCGCGGCTCCGACGACGCCGCGGCGGTCGCCCAGGTCGAGCCCGGGGTGATCGGTCGCCTGCTCGAATGCGATCCGGGCTGGTGCCGGGTCGAGGTCCAGGGCTATCGCGGCTGGCTGAAGCGGACCGAGTTCTGGGGCGTCTATCCCGGCGAGAAGATCGAGTAGGCCGGGACCGGGCGGGAACGGCCGCTCACGCCGTCAGCATCCCGCGCACGGTGTCGAGGAAGGCCCGGATGACGCGGCCCTGCGCCCGCTCGCGCAGGATGACGACATGGGCCCAGGTGAAGATCTCCGCCCCCTCGACCGGCACCGCGCGCAGGACCGGGTCCGGCACGAACTCGGCCGCCGAGACGTAGCCGATGCCGAGGCCGTGGATCACCGCCTCGCGGATCGCCTCCCGGCTGCCGATCTCCATCACCGTCTCGGGCGCGACGCCGGCCGCGCGCATCGCCTCGTCGAAGGCGCGCCGGGTGGTCGACCCGCGCTCGCGCGCGATCATGCGCTGGCCATGGAGGTCGGCCGGCCGCAGGGCCGGACGGTCGGCCAGCGGATGGTCGGTGCGCAGGAACACGACCACCGGGTGGCGGCTGTAGGGCACCGTCCGCAGCGATGGATCGTCGTCGATATGGGCGAGCACCGCGACGTCGGTCCGGTACTCGCGCAGGTCGTGCAGCGCCTCGGCCGAGTTGCCGATGGCGACGGAGAGTTCGACGCCGGGATAGCGCCGGCGGAAGGCGGCCAGCATCGCGGTGACGTGGTAGGGCCCGACCGCCCCGACCCGCAGCACGCCCCGGCGCAGCTCGCGCGATTGCTGCAGGAACTCCAGCGCCTCGCGCTCCTCGGTGAACATGCGGGTGGTGATGGCGAGGAGGTCGCGGCCGGCCGGCGTCAGCTCGGCGCGCCGGTTGCGACGGTGGAACAGCAGCACGCCATACTCGTCCTCCAGCGCCGCGATCTGGGCGGTCAGGGTCGGCTGGCTGATCCGCATCTGCGTCGCCGCGGCGGTGAAGCCGCCCGCCGTCGCGACGGCGTGGAACGAGCGCAGGCTGGTGTATCGCATAGATAATTTCTATCGATCGGCCGCATAAAATCAATTGGCGCCGATCGACCCGATTGCGCGAGCCTTCGCGGCGGGGCGAGACCCGGAGGACGGATGGGCTGGAGCTACCACAACCCGGTTCGCGTGCAGTTCGGCGCCGGCGCCTTCGAGGGGGTGGCGGACGCCATCGCCGGGCGCCCCTGGTCGCTCGTCACCTACGGGATGGACCTCTTCCGCGAGCTCGGCCGGCGCATCGCGCGGCGGGCGGGCGAGCCGGTCGCGATCGTCGACGACGTCGCCGCCAACCCGGATTTCGCCGACCTCGACGGCATCTGCCGCCGTTTCGCCGCGGCCGGGCGGACCGGCGTCGTCGTCGCGCTCGGCGGCGGCTCGGTCATCGACGCGGCCAAGGTGCTGGCGGCGGCGGGCGGCGACTTCGCCCGGGTGCGCGACCATCTGGTCGCCGGCCGGCCGCTCGACCCGGCGCTGATCCTGCCCCTCGTCGCCGTGCCGACGACGGCCGGCACCGGCAGCGAGGTGACTTCGTGGGCGACCGTGTGGGATGCGGCCGGCGGGCGCAAGTACTCGATCGCCCATCCCCGCCTCTATCCCGAGACGGCGATCGTCGACCCGGCCCTGACCCTGGCGGCGCCGCGCGGTCTGACCCTGGCGACGGGGCTCGACGCGCTGTCGCACGCGCTCGAGAGCCTGTGGAACGTCAACGCCAACCCGGTGTCGGCACGCCACGCCGTCGCCGCCGCCGGCCTCGTGCTGGAGGTGCTGCCGCGCCTCGTCGAGCGGCTCGACGATCTCGACCTGCGCAGCCGCCAGGCGGAGGCGAGCCTGCTCGCCGGCCTCGCCTTCTCCAACACCAAGACGGCGCTGGCCCACAACATCTCCTACGACGTGACGCTGCGTCACGGCACCGCGCACGGCATCGCCTGCTCCTTCAGCCTGCCGCAGGTGATGCGCTGGGCGATCGGCCGCGACGCCGAATGCGACCGCCGGCTCGCCGCCATCTTCGGGCCCGACCTCGCCGCGGGCGCCGACCGGCTGCAGCGCTTCCTCGAGGATCTCGGCGTGCCGACCGATCCCGCCGCCCATGGCCTGGCGCCGGCGGAGTGGGTCGGCCTCGTCGACCGCGCCTTCGCCGGCGAACGCGGCCGCAACTTCATCGGGAGGCGGGACCTGGCCGCCGAATAGCGGCCCTTCCACCGACCCGAGAACCGTACCGCCCGCAAGTGGCGGACCCGCCGACACCGGCACCGAGAACGATGGGGAGCGAACCATGAAGACGACGCGCAGGGACTTCCTGCAGATGGGCGGCGCCCTGGCCGCCACCGCCCTGCTGCCGCTGGGCGCGGCCCCCGCGAGCGCCCAGTCGGGCGTGCTGCGGGTCGGCCTGATCCCGTCCGAGGATTCGCGGGCGATGCTGGAGGCGAGCAAGCAGCTGCTCGCCGCGCTCGAGAAGAACCTCGGCATGAAGGTGCAGGGCTTCGTCGCCAGCGACTACAACGGCGTCATCGAGGCGATGCGCGCCGGTCACGTCGAGGTCGCCTATCTCGGCCCCTTCTCCTACGTGCTCGGGACCACGATCGCGCCGATCGAGGCGTTCTGCACCGCCGAGACCGCCAAGGCGGGCCGCACCTACTACCACAGCCAGATCATCGCCCTGAAGGAGAGCGGCATCCGCTCGCTGGCCGACCTGCGCGGCCGCACCTTCGCCTTCGTCGATCCGTCCTCGACTTCGGGCCATCTCTTCCCCAAGGCCGGGCTGATCCGCGAGGGCATCGACCCCGAGAAGCATTTCGGGCGCGTCCTCTTCACCGGGTCGCACGACGCCAACGCGCTCGCCGTCGCCAACAAGCGGGTCGACGCCGCCACCATCGCCGACCGCATCTACGACGCCGCCGTCGCCAAGAAGCTGATCGATCCGGAGAAGGTCCAGGTCGTCTGGCGCTCCGGCCCGATCCCGGAATCGCCGACGGTCTGGCGCCGCAACCTGCCCGACGAACTGAAGCAGCGGGTGCGCAAGGCCTTCCTCGAGATCCGCGACATCACCTGGGCCGACCAGGGCAAGCTCAACCGCTTCGTCGAGACCAACGACGCCGCCTACGACGTGATCCGGGAGACGGCCAAGGTCCTGAACCTCGACCTCTCCAAGATGAAGTGACGGCGCGGGTGAAATGACGGGCGGGGCCGCCGGCCGGCCCCCTCCGCGCAGGAAGGACGTGCGATGATCGAGATCAAGGGACTGGCCAAGTCCTATGGCCAGCGCCGGGTCCTGAAGCAGGTCGACCTGTCGGTCCGGGCCGGCGAGTTCCTGGTCGTGCTGGGACCGAGCGGCGCCGGCAAATCGACCCTGCTGCGCTGCATCAACGGGCTGATTCCGCCCGAACAGGGCGAGGTCGCGATCGACGGCCGGACCGTGCGCACCCGCGACCTCGGCCGTCGCGAGGCGCGGCGGCCGACCGCGATGATCTTCCAGCACCACAACCTGGTGAAACGCCTCACCGTCCTGAAGAACGTGCTGGTCGGCCGCATGGCCGGCATGTCCTCGCTGCTGGCGCTGGCCCAGCTCTTTCCGGCCGCCGACGTCGAGCGGGCGCTCGCCTGCCTCAGGCAGGTCGAGCTCGAGCACAAGGCGCGGATGCGTGCCGATCAGCTCTCGGGCGGCGAGCAGCAGCGCGTCGGCATCGCCCGGGCGCTGGCCCAGGAACCGGCGGTGATCCTGGCCGACGAGCCGGTCGCCAGCCTCGACCCCAAGACCGCGCGCGTGGTCCTGGGCTACCTCAAGCGCATCTGCAAGGACGCCGGGATCGCGGTCATCTGCAACCTCCATCAGGTCGACTACGCGGTCGAGTTCGGCGAGCGCATCGTCGGCCTGTCGGACGGGGCCGTCGTCTTCGACGGCGCGCCCGATCGCCTGTCGTCGGAAATCGTCCACCGCATCTATCCCGGGCTCGAGGATCCGGGCATCGCCCGCGTGCTGCGCTTCCAGGGCGGCGGCGCGCCGCTCGCCGAGCGCGCCGTCGCCGGCGCCTGATCCCTTGCCCGGTCCCGCATGCTACGGAGCCTCGCCATGGCCGTCGCCCGCCACACCCTGCTGCTGAACCCGCCGCGCAGCCGTTTCGGCTGGGGCACCGCCTGGCTCTGGGGCATCGCCGGCGCCGTCTTCCTCGGCTGGTCGGCGGACGGCGCCCAGATCAGCGCCCACAACCTCGCGTCGGGGGTCCCCTACATGTGGGACTTCCTGACCCGCATGCTGCCGCCCAACTGGGCCTTCATCGAGCGCCTGTGGGGCCCGGCGCTGGAGAGCCTGCAGGTCGCGGTCTGGGGGACCATCCTGGGTGTCGCGCTGGCACTGCCGGTCTGCTTCTTCGCCGCCCGCAACCTGTCGCCGCACCCCCTGGTGTTCCAGGCGATGCGGCAGATCCTGAACGGGATGCGCGGCATCAACGAGATCATCCTGGCCTTGATCTTCGTCGCCGCGATCGGTCTCGGCCCGTTCGCCGGCGTGCTGGCGCTCGCCGTCCACGGCGCCGGGATGCTGGGCAAGTTCTTCGCTGAGGCGATCGAGGACATCGACGAGGGGCCGCTCGAGGCCTTCCGTTCGGCCGGCGTCGGGCGCTTCAAGACCATCCTCTTCGGCGTCCTGCCGCAGGTCATGCCGTCCTGGCTCGGCACCGTCTTCTACCGGCTCGAGACCAACGTCCGGCAGGCGACCGTGCTCGGCATGGTCGGTGCCGGCGGGATCGGCTTCGAACTCGTCTCCAGCATGAAGCTCTTCAAGTACCAGGACACCGCGATGTGCATCCTGGTGATCCTGGCGCTGGTGCTGCTGGCCGACCTCTTCTCCTCGCGCGTCCGCGCCATGATCCGCTGAGGGCCGGCCCGGCGGTCAGCGGGCGCGGTCGAGGACCGCCCGCAGCAGGTCCATCTCGTCGCCGCCGGGCGGCAGCCGCGCCAGCAGCGGCTTCAGCCGCCCGTCGAGCATCAGCATGGCAAAGCCGTGGACGATCGACCAAGCGGCGGCGATGTCGGCGACCTGGGCCGGGCTCGCGGCAGCCGCCGGCGCGGCCGGAACCCCCGCCGTGCCGGCCAGGACCTGGAAGGCCCCCTGCATCGCGTCCGCCAGCGACGGCCGCCGCGGATCGAGCCGCTCGCTGCGGAACATGAGCTGGAACAGGCCGGGATGGGCCCGCGCGAAGGCGACGTAGCCGTAGCCGATCGCGGCCTTGCGTTCGGCCGCCGTCTGGCCCGGCCGCGCGCGCGCCAGCAGTTCCTCGCGCAGCCGCTCGAAGCCCGAGGCGGCAAGCTCGCTGAGCAGGCCGGAGAGATCGCCGAAATGGTTCTTCGGCGCGGCATGGGAGACCCCGGCGTCGCGCGCCGCCGCGCGCAGGGTCAGGCCATGGACGCCGTCGCGCTCGAGGATCGCCTCCGCCGCCTCCAGCAGCGCCCGCCGGAGCGAGCCGTGATGATAGGCCCCGGGCGGCTTGCCGCGCCGCCCCGCGTCCTCCGCCTCCGCTCCGCCTGCCATGCCACCCCCATATTGACGATATAAATATCTACTTGACCCCGGATCGTGGGGAATCTAGTCATATTTACATCGTCAATTTTATATCCCGAGGCAAGCATGTTCGCGACCACGGACACCATGACGCGGCCCCCGGCCGGTTCCGGCGGCGCCCGGCTGGCCGGCAACTTCGCGCCGGTCGTGGTCGAGCGCGATCTCGCCGACCTGCCGGTGCTGGGCGAGCTGCCGCGCGAGCTCGACGGCACGCTCTTCCGCAACGGGCCCAACCCGCGCTTCCCGGCGGCCGACGCCCACTGGTTCGTCGGCGACGGCATGATCCACGCCTTCACGCTCGCGGACGGCCGGGCGAGCTATCGCAACCGCTGGGTCCGGACGCCGAAATGGCGCGCCGAGGACCGGGCCGGGCGGTCGCTCTTCTGCGGGTTCGGGCAACTCCGCCCGGGCCTGCCGGCCGGAGCCGGCGCCGATGGCGGCGTCGCCAACACCAACGTCCTCCGGCACGGCGGCCGCCTGCTGGCGCTGGAGGAAGGGCACCTGCCGATCGCACTCGACCCGGCGACGCTGGCGACCGGCGATTGCGAGGATTTCGGCGGCCGCGTCGAGGGACCGTTCACCGCCCATCCGCGCATCGATCCGGCGACGGGGGAACTGGTGTTCTTCGGGTACCATGCGGCCGGCCGCTTCTCCGCCACCATGAGCTGGGGCACCGTCGCCGCCGACGGCGCGGCGACCCGGTTCGAGCGCTTCGAGACGCCGTTCGCCAGCATGGTCCACGATTTCGCAGCGACGGCGAACCACGTCCTCGTCCCGGTCCTGCCGCTGACCGGCAGCCGCGAGCGCGCGATGAGCGGCCGCCCGGCCTATGCCTGGGAGCCCGAGCTCGCCAGCCATGTCGGGATCTTCCGACGTGACGCCGGCGCCGCCTCCCTCCGCTGGTTCCGGAGCGAGGCCTGCTACGTCTTCCACCTGATGAACGCCTGGGAGGAGGGCGACCGCATCCAGGCCGACGTCATGGAGATGGCGGCACCGCCCTTCCCGCGTCCCGACGGCCGCCCGGCCCGTACCGACGATCGCCGGGCGCGGCTCTGCCGCTGGACCTTCGACCTGTCGGCCGCGAGCGACCGGTTCGAGCGCCGGTTTCTCGACGATCTCGACGGCGAGTTCCCGCGCATCGACGACCGGCGTTCTGGCCTCGCCTACCGCCACGGCTGGTACGCCGCCGCCCGGCCGGACGCGCCCGACGGCACCTACGACACGATCGCGCACATGGATTTCGCGACCGGCCGCCGCACGACCTTCCTGCTGCCGGAGGGCGACGCCACGTCCGAGCCCGTGTTCGTGCCGCGCTCGCCCGCGGCCAGGGAGGGCGACGGCTGGCTGCTCGCGGTCGTCTGGCGCGCCGCCGAGGCACGCTCGGACCTGCTGGTGTTCGTGGCGACCGCGATCGACCGCGGCCCCGTCGCGACGGTCGCGCTGCCGGTGCGCGTGCCCTTCGGACTGCACGGCAACTGGGTTCCCGCCGGCTGAGGCCGGCGGGTCCCGGCCGCGCCGCCGCTACGGCGCGAAGTCCTGGGTCAGGGCGGCGCGCACGGCCTCCGGCATGACGGCGATGTGGCCGTATTCGGGATGGCGGAAGCCGGCCATGACCTCGGTGCCGGGCCGGGCGAAGGCCTCGACCTGGGCCGCGGTGAAGGGGAAATGCACGAACTGCACGGCCGACGCCTTGCCCTCGGCGGAGGTCCGGTCCTGGTCGGCCTCGGGCACGCCCGTCACCTCCTCGCCGGCGAAGCGCAGGAAGGCGGTCTCCTCGATGCCGCCGAGCCGCGCCAGGGCCCGGGCGCGGCGCACCGGGTCGTCGATCTCGATCATGATCGTCGCCACCAGTTCGCGCCCCTTCGGGATCAGGGGGTTGTAGGCGCGCAGTTCGTCCGGCACCTGCTCGTCACCGCCCTTCTCGATGAACAGCATCTCGTGCACTTGGTGCCACATCGTCTCGTAGCTCTCGAAGTGCCAGGTGGTGAAGGGCCCGACGGCGAGCCGTCGCAGGCGCTTGACCGTCGTCACGTGCTTGCGGTGCTCGCGCCGGACCCGGGCGTACTCGCCGGGCGGCAGGATGTCGGACGGCGTGATCTCGCGCTTGGCCATGGTCATGGGAGGATTCCGGACGGTTCAGGCGAGGCCGTAGGCGCGCGCCATGAGGACGATCGGGTGGGGCACCAGCTCGATTTCCGGCTGCTCGCCCTCCAGCCGCTCGATCCCCTGCTTGAGGTGGACCCCGGCCAGCGGGCACTCGGAGGCGAGGAAGGCCTTGCCGGACTTGGCCGCCTGGCGGGCGGCGGGCTTGCCGACCTTGAGGGCGGTCTCGAAATTGCCCTTCATCACCCCCCACGAGCCGCCATGGCCCGAGCAGCGCTCGATGACGGAGACGGCGGTGCCGGGGACGAGGCGCAGCATCTCGGCCGCCTTCGCCCCCATGTTCTGGGCACGCGCGTGGCAGGCGAGATGCACGGCGACGCCGCCGGGCAGCGTCTGCATCCCCGGCGCCAGCCCTTCCTTCCGGGCGATGTCGACGACGTATTCCGAGAGGTCGAAGGTCGCGTCCGCCAGCCGGCGGACGGCGGGATCGTCCGGCAGGATCAGCGGCCACTCGAACTTCAGCATCAGGGCACAGGACGGCGTCAGCGCGACGATGTCGTGGCCCTGGTCGATCCAGCGCCCGAGTTCGGCCGCCACGGTGCGGGCGCTCCGCGCGACGCGGGCGATGTCGCCATGCTCGAGCTGCGGCATGCCGCAGCAGGCGGGATAGACCACCTCGGTCGCGACGCCGTTGCGCGCCAGGACGGCGCGCGCCGCCTCGCCGATGGCGGGATTGTTGTAGTTGACGAAACAGGTCGCATAGAGCGCCGCCTTGCGGCCGAAGGCGGGCGCCGTGCGATCGACCTCGGGCGCGGCGGCGCGGGCGCGGGCGACGAAGCTGCGGCCGTGGAACTGCGGCAGTTCGGCCTCGCGGTCGACGCCGGCGGCCTTTTCCAGGAGCGGCCGGGTCAGGCCGTTGCCGGTCTTCGACGCCCAGTTGGCGATCGGCGCCACCATTCCCGCGAGCCTGCCGTTGCGGTCGGTCTCGGTGAGCTGGCGGGCGGCGAAGCCGGGACCTCCGGTCCCCGCCTTCCGCTCGGCCATGCGGTAGCGCAGCATCAGGTGCGGGAAGTCGAGGTTGAACGCGTGCGGCGGGACGTAGGGGCACTTCGTCAGGAAGCACATGTCGCAGAGCGTGCAGGCGTCGACGACGGGCTTGAAGTCCGCGCTCTTGACCTCGTCCAGTTCGCCGGTCGGCGAGGCGTCGACGAGGTCGAAGAGGCGGGGAAAGCTGTCGCACAGGTTGAAGCAGCGGCGGCAGCCATGACAGATGTCGAAGACCCGGCGCAGTTCCGCATCCAGCTTCTCCGGATCGGTGAAGTCGGGATCGTTCCAATCCAGCGGATGGCGCACCGGCGCCTCCAGGCTGCCCTCGCGCATCTTCGTCCCTCCCCCTTCGCGCGGGCCACGCCGGGCGGCCCTGCTGCCCCATCCTTCGGGGTCGACGGGGGACCCCGACCGGGTCCCCCGTGCCCTTCCTGCGTCCGGCGGTGCCGGCCCGAGGCCGGCCCCGGCCGATCAGGCGCCGAGGGTGTCGAGCGCCTTCTGGAAGCGGCCGGCGTGCGACTTCTCGGCCTTCGCCAGCGTCTCGAACCAGTCGGCGATCTCGTCGAAGCCCTCCTCGCGGGCCGAGCGCGCCATGCCGGGGTACATGTCGGTGTATTCGTGGGTCTCGCCGGCGATGGAGGCACGCAGATTGTCGGCGGTGGCGCCGATCGGATGGCCGGTCGCCGGGTCGCCGACCTCCTCCAGGAACTCGAGATGGCCGTGGGCGTGGCCGGTCTCACCCTCGGCGGTGGAGCGGAACACGGCGGCGACATCGTTGTAGCCCTCCACGTCCGCCTTCTGGGCGAAGTAGAGATAGCGGCGGTTGGCCTGGGACTCGCCGGCGAAGGCGGCCTTCAGGTTCTCTTCGGTCTTGGATCCCTTGAGCGAGGGCATGGTCGTCCTCCTGATTCCCGAACGATCGCTGGTGGGAACCGGAACGATCCCCACGCCTTAGGGATATGGCAGAAGTACGGGCCCGTTCAAGCTGTCTGGAACGATTCCAAACAGAATCCAAGTCATTGAGAATGCGTCTTATTTGGACTTGGCAGAGGCGCGCAGGATGACGTCGACCCGGCGAAGCTCGACGCCCGGCGGCAGGTCCGGCAGGCCGCGGACCTCGACCTGGGCGGCGGGAACGTCGACCAGCCGGCCGTTCTCCTCGAAGAAGAGATGGTGGTGGTCGGTGACGTTGGTGTCGAAATAGGAGCGCCCCGCCTCGACCACGACCTCGCGGATCAGGCCGGCGCGGGTGAACTGGTGGAGCGTGTTGTAGACGGTGGCGAGGGAGACGCGGACGCCGCTTTCCGCCGCCTCGCCATGCACCTGCTCGGCGGTGACGTGGCGGTCGCCGCGCTCGAGCAGCAGTCGCGCCAGCGCCAGCCGCTGGCGGGTCGGCCGCAGGTCGGCGGCGCGCAGGCGCTCCAGGGCGGCGGCAAAGGGGCGGTTCTGGCTCACGCTTCGCATATAAGCCCGGCCGTCACGAATGTGAAGCCTGTCGCCGCCGGGGTGGGAGGAGGCGCTCAGTCGCCGGTGCGGATGCGGTCGACCAGCTGCCGCACCGTCGGCACGAAGCCGTCGCGGTAGAACGGGTCCTGCGCGAAGCGATAGGCGTTGTGGCCGGCGAACATGAGCTGCTGGTCGACGTCGTCGGAGTGGCTGATCGCCTGCAGCGTCTTCTGGATGCAGAAGGACCGCGGGTCGGCCTTCTTGCCGGTGGTGCCGGCCTCGTTCTGGGCCCAGTTGGAGAAGGCGCAGGCCGACAGGCAGCCCATGCACTCGATCTGGTCGGTGCGGATCTGCTCGGCCGCGGCGGGCGTGACGAAGATCAGCGTCGAATCGGGGGTCCGGAGCGCCTCGGTGAAACCCTGGGCGACCCAGGCCTCGGCATGGTCGCGATCGGAATGGGTGAGGTAGACGATGCGGCCGCGGGCGCCGGTGGCGAAGGGGGTGTCGTGCTCGCCGACCGGCTCGCTGGTGTAGGCGACCTGACGGTCGCTGCGCCCCTTGAGCTCGGCCAGGAACGGGTTGCGCACGGCCGAGGAATAGAAGCCCGTCGGCGAGAAGCGGTTGAGGTAGACGTCGCCCTCCTCGAGCGTGACCAGCTTGCGCTTCCAGGCGTCCGAGATCGGGCTCTCCTGGGTCAGCAGCGGCCGGGTGCCGAACTGGAAGGCGACCGGCCCGACCTCGGGATTGCCGAGCCAATGCTCCCACTCCCGCAGGTACCAGACGCCGCCGGCCATGAAGATCGGGACATGGGTGAGGCCGTACTCGGTCATCGTCCGCCGCAGGTCGACGACGCGCGGGTAGGGCGATTCCGGATGCTCGGGATCCTCGCTGTTGGACAGGCCGTTGTGGCCGCCGGCGAGCCAGGGATCCTCGTAGACGACGCCGCCCAGCCATTCCGAGAAGCGGTGGTAGGCGCGCTTCCACAGGGCGCGGAAGGCGCGGGCCGAGGACACGATCGGGTAGTAGTGGACGCCGTAGCGGGCGCAGATCTCGGCAATCTTGTAGGGCATGCCGGCGCCGCAGGTGACCCCGTGGATGAGGCCCTTCGCCCCCTCCAGGACGCCGTGCAGCACCCGCTCCGACC